>NZ_JBEYWV010000029.1:0-123667 GCF_040644575.1 Streptomyces sp. NPDC046939 | reverse complement strand
TGATGCCACTGCTGGACGCCATCCCGCCCATCCGCGGACGCGTCGGTCATCCTCGACGCAAGCCGGACTCGCTCTTCGCAGACCGCGGCTACGACTACGACATCTATCGCGACCAAGTCCGAGCCCGCGGCATCGTCCCCGCCATCGCCCGCCGAAATACCCGCCAGGGCACCGGACTTGGCGTCTACCGCTGGGTGGTAGAGCGGACCTTCGCCTGGCTCCACGGCTTCCGACGACTCCGCGTCCGCTGGGAACGCCGAGCCGACATTCACGAAGCCTTCCTCAAACTGGCCTGCTGCCTCATCACCCACCGGCAAATCAAGTCACTGTGCGAGCCGCCGCTAGACGGTTGACAACTTCGTCGGGGGTGAAGCTCCAGCCGACCAGGCGCGGCCCGCTCCAGTTGATGCCGATCACGAGTCCATCCCGGGCGGCATCGGGCAGCACGTGATCGCACCAGATGTCCAAGGGCATGGAATCGATGCGAAGCCCATGCCCCCAGATTTTTGCTGCCCTCTGGGCTCGCGACGAGGTCGACCAGAAGGGAAGACTTCGCGTGCCATCCGCGGAGAGGTGAGTGGGGCTTCCATCGTCATCCCGGACGAGCCAGACCGCGCTGTTCTGGCTGACGTCGCGGAAGAACGCCGCCGCTTCCGCACCACTCTGACTCATGGCCACCGACCTTACCGTTCTCCACCACTCATTTCGTTAGGGGTTCTAAGCAGCTGGTTCGCTGGCTCAGTGGCGGTCCCGGCACACGCGAGGGCGTCGAAACCTACATACGGCACTGGCAGGAGCAGTCGAACACATCCGGTCCGCTCCGCGCTTTTCGGCATCCGGGTGGACGTCGACGAGACGCGCGCCGGGACGATCAATCTGCGGTTCACGGCGGAGGGCTTGTCTCCCGGTCAGGTGAACGTCGCCTACGGCCTCTACCCGTTCTGGAGAGGGCGCGGCCTGGCCACCCGCGCGGTCCTCCTGGCCTCCCGATACGCCGCAAGTAAGGGTGGGAAGGAAGCCGTAATCCAAGTAGAGCCGGAGAACGCCGCCTCAGCCTCAGTCGCCCGCCGGGCCGGAATCACCCCCGGCAGGTGCACACGCGGCGAGGACGGGACACGGCTCGACTGGTACATCCGAGACTCGCGCCTCAATGCCCAGAACGCCCCTGGTACTCCCGAGCCAGCATGAGGGCGTTGGGCGACGCATGACCAGCGATTACGAGACAGCGCTTGACTAAGGGGCGGCATTACGCGCCCGCTGGGCACGGCAGGCACTGTCGACAATCCCGCCTCTCCCTTCGAGGGCCCGCACAGCGCCGCAGACCAGACGACAGAACGCGTGCTGGTGAGCATCACGCCGACGCCAGACTGAACCCGACGCATCGTTTGTGCCGAAGGTATGAGCAGCTTACTCCTCACGGGGTCGTACAGGCGTTGGGCAGTGTGCGTCGACACGCACCGACCGATGATGTCGCTGGGAACCCGTACGGGCACCACGGCCGAACCCGCTGAGGCGTCGTCTCGCCGACTCCGCCACACCGTCCAAGATCGGTCAGAAACGACTTGATTCTCCGGACCCGACTCCGCCATGCACATCCCTCAGCGAGATAACGACGCCGCCGAGTCAAGTGCGGTCACAACGACAAGACCCCTCCGACATCGAACAGCAATGCGCCTAAACGCTACACAGAAGGACACTTACAGCCAATCCCGAACTTCACAATCATACACTCGATCTGACCCAACAGAATTTGCCGAACGCTCAAATCGACATACTGGGGCACAGATCATGTCTGATGCTTTCGATCAGATCGAGTCCTACGTACGCACTTGGTGCGGCGCGGCGCCAATCTGCGTCCATACGGGCGACGCGCATATTTGTGACATTGCAAAACATCCCAACTACCGCCAGTTCCGAAAGAATGCCATCGCGAGCGCACGAAACGCGACTCGGTCGCAGCTTTGGGAATCCATGGTAGCCCTCGGTCGCCAATACGACATGAACGATGACCACAAATGGCTCATGATCCTCATGTACTGCCTCATTCCTTCACTTCGAGGAAAGAGCTGGGAAATCACCCGGAAGATGCACCTCGATCTCGAGGACGTTCGCTCCGACATGATCGAGGCTGCGCTTGCCGCCTGGCGGGAGTCAGACCGTAGCGTTCCACCTCGACATGTACCACGCCATATGATTCGATCCGCTATCTCCACTGCATACAAGCGCGCGAAGGCGTACAACCGCGAGTCTACCGTCGATGACGTAGAGGACTTCCTCCCTCTCGCCGAGCCTCTTCAGCTTTCCACTCTCAAAGTATCCTCGATCGTTCACGGAATCGATCAGCGGGATGCAGCTGTGGCCGAGCAGGTACGCGGAGAGCGCTACGGGGCTCTGTTCTACCACTACAACTGCCTAGACACTGTGCTGCAATTCCATGCGGAAATCCGCTCCGGACGCCATCCAGGGCCGGGCGTCCGCGCCACAACTCCATCAATGCTGGCACGCATCGGTATAACTGGCCCTAACCATTACTACTACATCTCCAGTATCTATCCGCGGTTCGTCGGCCTTCCAATCGCTGCCGAAATCCTCGGTATAGCTGAATCCGCAGCCTACCGCAGGGTGCGGGCGGGTTCTTTCCCTTGCCCTCCCACACGGATGGGAGGCGCCTATAAGGTCCCGACACGAGCTCTCATGCACTGTGCGGACATCCCCGATGACATAGTTCACCCGGATGACGTCGAGAATGGGGCCGCGCACGCCGGCGGTTCGGCGTGAAAGCACTTTGTTCCTGGTGGCACCGGCAGCCCTCGCCGGTGCCACCAGGACGCAGCCGCGTAGGTTGACTTTGGACTTCCCCCGAGGCCGCAGGTCACCGTCGGACGCTCCGCTCAATCGGCTCACTGGGCACCGCCTCGGGACTGACCAGCCCATCAAAGTTCGACCTTTAAGCAGCCGGAATAGACAGCCTCGCCTCACTCAACCCGCCCCACGCGGTTGAAGCGAGCCGGTCGGCTGACTTCGGCTGTGACAGATCCGCGTGCGCGGGTAAGCGGGCTCCACGGACGACCACACCGGACCACACCGCACGGTTTACGACGGAGGGGATGAGTCCTCATGCCGCTCACGTTCCGCAAGAGCTTCCGGATCCTGCCGGGGGTCCGCCTGAACATCAACCGCAAGTCCTGGTCCATCACGACGGGCGGCGGTTCGCGCGGCCCACGCCACACGCACAGCAGCACAGGGCGCCGTACGACGTCGATGGATCTGCCGGGCCCGTTCGGCTGGCGCAAGACGCGTACCGCCAAGCGCCACTGACGCGTAGAAGACTCCATCAAACCCAGTCGCCCCTCCCGGATTGCGGCATCTCATATGTGAGATAGCCTGCCGCCATGGCAGACGATTACCTCGTACGTATCGGCAAGCTCATCCGTGACGCCCGTCAGCATCGTGGCTGGACACAGAGTCAGCTCGCCGAGGCGCTCGGCACCAGCCAGAGCGCTGTGAACCGCATCGAGCGCGGCAATCAGAACATCAGCCTTGAGATGATCGCCCGAATCGGCGAAGCTCTCGACAGCGAGATCGTCTCCTTGGGCTACGCCGGTCCGATGCATCTGCGCGTGGTCGGCGGGCGCCGTCTCTCGGGCGCGATCGACGTCAAGACGAGCAAGAACGCGTGCGTGGCGCTGCTCTGCGCATCCCTGCTCAACGACGGCCGGACCGTGCTGCGCCGCGTCGCCCGCATCGAGGAGGTCTACCGCCTCCTGGAGGTGCTGAACTCCATCGGTGTGCGCACCCGCTGGATCAACGACGGCGTCGACCTGGAGATCGTGCCGCCCGCCCGTCTCGACATGGAGGCGATCGACGCGGAGGCGGCCCGCCGCACCCGCTCGATCATCATGTTCCTCGGCCCGCTCCTGCACCGCATGGACCGCTTCACGCTGCCCTACGCGGGCGGCTGCGACCTCGGCACCCGCACCATCGAGCCGCACATGATCGCCCTGCGCCGCTTCGGCCTGGACATCACCGCGACCGAGGGGCTCTACCACGCCGAGGTGCAGGCGGAGGTCTCCCCGGACCGCCCGATCGTGCTGACCGAGCGCGGCGACACGGTGACGGAGAACGCGCTGCTCGCCGCCGCCCGCCACGAGGGCACGACGGTGATCCGCAACGCGTCCTCCAACTACATGGTCCAGGACCTCTGCTTCTTCCTGGAGGCGCTCGGCGTCCGCGTCGACGGCATCGGCACGACCACCCTCACCGTCCACGGCCTCGCCCGGATCGACGTGGACGTGGACTACTCGCCGTCCGAGGACCCGGTCGAGGCGATGAGCCTGCTCGCCGCCGCCGTCGTCACCGAGTCCGAGCTGACGGTGCGGCGCGTGCCGATCGAGTTCCTGGAGATCGAGCTGGCGGTCCTGGAGGAAATGGGCCTCGACCACGACCGCACCGCCGAGTACACCGCCGACAACGGGCGCACGCGCCTGGTGGACCTCACCGTCCGGCCCTCCAAGCTGGAGGCGCCGATCGACAAGATCCACCCGATGCCGTTCCCCGGCCTGAACATCGACAACGTGCCGTTCTTCGCGGCGATCGCGGCCGCCGCCCAGGGCAAGACCCTCATCCACGACTGGGTCTACGACAACCGCGCGATCTACCTCACCGACCTCAACCGCCTCGGCGGCCGCCTCCAGCTCCTCGACCCGCACCGCGTGCTCGTCGAGGGCCCGACCCGCTGGCGCGCCGCCGAGATGATGTGCCCGCCCGCGCTCCGCCCCGCCGTGGTCGTCCTCCTCGCGATGATGGCGGCCGAGGGCACGTCGGTCCTGCGCAACGTGTACGTCATCAACCGCGGCTACGAGGACCTGGCGGAGCGGCTCAACTCGGTCGGCGCGCAGATCGAGACGTTCCGGGACATCTGAGCCCCGCGCGCTCCGTCAGTGCGGGACCGGGCACACCCCGGCGGCGGAAGCGGTGGCGACCGTGTTGTAGGAGGGCGCGGACAGGGTCGTCACCGTGGTGCTGCCGAGCTGCTTGAGGATCTCGTCGGAGAGCAGGTCCTGCTGGCCCTTGAGGGCGTCGGCGACCACCGTGTCCTTCGGGAAGACCATCTCGGCCGCGATGTTGTCCTGCACGATCCGGGCGAGGTTGTCGAGCGCGGTGAAGACCGGGTCGGCCGGCGGCTCCAGGCCGGGCAGGTCGATGAGGTGCGTGGACACCTTCGCCGCGTTCATGCAGTCCTTCAGGATGATGGTGTTCTGGTTGAGGACGCTCGTCGTCCACTGCGAGAGCACCACGCAGTACAGGTCCGCCCAGGCCGCCTCGCCGACCTTGGCGCGCCAGGTCTTCATGATGTCCTGGACGCCCTTGATCTGGGCCTGCGAGGCGTGCTCCATGTTGGTGCGGATCGCCGGGTAGACGCTGCCGGAGAAGTCCTCGAAGGACTTCATGTCGAAGCGCTTCGCGGCGATCGACGCGTTGATGAACTTCAGGCCGCCGTCGAGGATCGTCGCGCAGGACGTGGTCAGCGCGGCGGGCAGACCGGCCGCGGGCAGGTTCGCGCGGGCGGTGGTGAGCTTGGCGGCGTACGCCTTCAGCGGCTCGATCCAGGCCGTGGACGTCTCGTCGTTGAACGCGACCATCACCAGGTCGTGCGGGTCGATCCGGTTCGCGTTGGGCAGGTTCGGGATCTTGTCCGCCAGATAGGAGGCGATCACCGAGAAGATGCCGAGCGGGACGTGGGCGATGGACTTCGCCAGCTCGAACGTCTGCGAGACCGGGTTGACGGACTCCTGTCCGTCCGTGGTCACGAGGGTGAACCGGCCGCCCTTGGCGTCGTTCTGGACGACGACGACCGGTGAGAGGTGTTTGATCAACTCCGCCTTCAGCGTGGCGTAGTTGGCGCGCATGCCCGCGTTCACCGCGAACAGCGACTCGCGGGCCTGGGTCTGGGTGACCGCGGCCGCCGCGCTGTCACCGGTGTCCGCGGCGCTCGGCACCGCGGAGTAGCCGATGAGGGCGGCGGTGCCGACGCCGGTGGCGCCGCCTATGAAACCTCTGCGCGTAGCCATCTTCGTTTTCTCCCTGAGGACTTGAAGTGCAATTTCCGGTGCTTGTGCATGGGGGGAAACCTTTGGTTGGGGGGAAGTGGGGGGTGGGGGGGAAGTGGGGCGGGGAAGCGTTACGTCACTTGATGTCGCTCTGCTTCGGGACGACGACGCCGAACCGGTCCTGGATCGTGGCCAGCGCCGACTCGTGCACCTGCTTCGCCGGGATGCCCTGGGGGTTGCCCTTGACCGGCAGCGGGCGGGTGGCGGAGGCGTCGCCGACGACCGTCGGGTGGTAGCCGTTGTAGACGGCGCCCTCGGTGGTGAACAGGGTGCACATGTGCGTCATGAAGCCGGAGATGATGACGTTCTTGCGGCCGGTCTTCTTCAGCACGGCGTCGAGGTTCGTGTCGTGGAAGCCGTTCGGGACGGCCTTCTCCACGACGGTCTCGCCCTTGGCGGGCTTCAGCGCCGGGATGATCTGGCCGGCCTTCGACGTGAGGTCGTAGCCCTTCTCGACGATGTGGACGACCGGGGTGTGCGCCGCGCGGGCGCGGTCGAGGAGCACCTTGGTGTTGTCGACGGCCTGGCGCCAGCCGGTCAGCTCCATCGTGCCGCCGGTGTAGACGTTCTGGTAGTCGACGAGGACCAGGGTGGCGTTCGACAGCTTGGCCGGGGTCTCGTCCAGCTTCATCAGCTGGCGCAGGGTGGTGGTGTCCTTCGCGTAATCGCGCTCCTGCTTCTTCTCCGTACGGGTAGCCGCCTCGGAGTCACCCCCGCACGCGGTCATGGTCGCGGCGAGGACGGCGGCGGCGCCCAGGGCGGCGGCGGTGCGGAGCGGCTTCATCGGACGATCTCCTTCTGGGTCGGGACGACGACGCCGTACAGGTCGGCGATGGTGGCGAGCGCCGACAGGTGCACCTGCTCGGCGGGGACGTCGGCGCCCGCGACCGGGAGCGAGCGGGTGGCGGTGGCCTCGGCGACGACGG
The DNA here is from genome assembly GCF_040644575.1 of Streptomyces sp. NPDC046939. Lineage (NCBI taxonomy): Bacteria > Bacillati > Actinomycetota > Actinomycetes > Kitasatosporales > Streptomycetaceae > Streptomyces > Streptomyces sp. NPDC046939. The sequence goes on along the minus strand of NZ_JBEYWV010000029.1, from coordinate 116,631 downwards.
TCGGCCGGTGACCGGCGAGGAACGCGCCCTGCGCGGTGAACGCCACGCACATGTGCGTCATCCAGCCCGCGATGATCACGTCCTGCCCCTCGGTGAGGTGCGTGGCGAGGTCCGTGCCGACGAAGGCGTTCGGGACCTGCTTGACCACGACCTCCTCGCCGTCGACGGGCGTCAGCCTCGGGTGGATCCGGCCGATCTCCGCGCGGATGTCGTACGGGGTGCCCTCGCCGCCGTCGTTGATGACGTGGACCACCTTGGTGCCCGCCTCCCGCGCCCGTGCGAGGAGTTCGGCCGCGGCGTCGAGGGACGCCTCCCACCCGTCGAGCTCCATCACGCCCTGGGTGTAGGTGTTCTGGAAGTCGATGAGGATCAGCGTCGAACCGGCCAGCGTCGCGGGGGTCTCGTCGAAGCCGTTCAGCTCGCGCAGCGTGGTTCGGGACATGGGTGTACCGCCTTCTCAATACGGGTGGGAGGCGCGGCCCGGGGGTCTGCGCCGGGCCACGTCCGTAACGCTATGACCCGCCTGTGACGTCGGCAATGACGTCTAACATGCAGATACCGACATAGCCATGGGGGGATTCGTGCCGGACCGCGCCAGCACCAGACGGCTCATCGTGATCGTGCTCTTCGAGGGCGTCGACCTGCTCGACGTCACCGGTCCGCCGGAGGTGTTCTCGCTCGCCCTGCGCGAGACCGAGGAGGCCGCCGGGTACCAGGTGCTGCTCGCCGCCGAGACCATGGACCCGGTCACCACGGGTGCGGGCGTGCGCATCCTGCCGGACACCACCTTCGCGCGGGCCGCCGAGGGCACCATCGACACGCTCATCGTGCCGGGCGCGGTGGAGTTCGACGAGGAGCGGCGCGTCCACCCGCTCGTCGATCCACGGCTCGTGGAGTGGGTACGGGTGCTGGCCGGACGGACGCACCGGATCACGTCCGTCTGCGTCGGCGCGCATCTGCTCGCCGCCGCCGGGCTCCTCGACGGCAAGCGCGCCACGACGCACTGGTCCACGGCGCAACAACTCGCCGCCGACCATCCGGCCGTCGAGGTCGACGCCGACCCGATCTTCATCCGCGAGGGCAACGTGTGGACCGGCGCGGGGATCAGCGCCTGCCTCGACCTCTCGCTCGCGCTCATCGCCGACGACCTGGGCGAGGCGGTCGCCCTGCGGGTCGCGCGGCAGCTCGTGATGTACCTGAAGCGGCCCAGCGGGCAGAGCCAGTTCAGCGTCCCCCTGGAGCAGGTGTCCACGACGCGGCGCATCGAGGATCTGCGCCACCACATCCTGCGCCACATCGGCGAACCGCTCACCGTCGTCGACCTCGCCGCGTACGCCCACGTCAGCGACCGGCACCTGACCCGCCTCTTCAAGACCGAGCTGGGGACGACACCGCACGCGTACATCGAGTCCGTACGGGTGGAGAAGGCCCGGCACGAACTGGAGTCGTCCGACGCGACCCTGGAGCGGGTGGCGGCGCTGTGCGGGTTCGGCACGACGGACACGCTCGTACGGGCGTTCCGGCGGCGGCTGAACACGACGCCGACGGAGTACCGGCGGCGGTTCCGGGTGCCGCCGGCCGTCTGATCCCCCCGTTCTAGGGGAGTACGGCGGTGCCGTCGATCTCGACCAGTGCCTGTGCGTCCCAGAGGCGGGAGACGCCGATGACCGCCATCGCGGGGTAGTCGCGGCCCGCCAACTCCCGCCAGATGCGGCCCAGTTCACGGGCGTGGGCGCGGTAGGCGGGCACGTCCGTCGTGTAGACCGTGGCGCGCGCGAGGTCGGCGGGGGTGCCGCCCGCGTGGCGGAGGGCCGTGAGGAGGTTGGCCAGGGCCCGCTCGAACTGCTCGGGCAGCGTCTCGCCGGTGATCCTGCCGTCCGCGTCCAAGGCGGTCTGCCCGGCCAGCATGACCAGCCGCGTCCCGGTGGCGACGACGGCGTGGGAGAAGCCGGCGGGCGGGGAGAGCTCTGGCGGGTTGAGGCGTTCGGCGGTCACGGCTTCCTCGCCTCCGTGGCGCGGTAGAGGTCCCGCGCGATGATCGCGCGCTGGATCTCGCTCGCGCCCTCGTAGATGCGCGGCGCTCGCACCTCGCGGTACAGGTGTTCCAGGAGGTGGCCGCGGTGCAGCGCCCGCGCCCCGTGCAACTGGACCGCCGCGTCGACGACCTGCTGCGCCGTCTCCGTCGCGAGCAGTTTGGCCATCGCCGCGCGCCGGGGGACGCCGTCCGCCCCCTCGTCGTACGCCGACGCGGCCGCGTACACCATGAGCCGCGCCGACTCGACGCGCAGGGCCATGTCGGCGACCTGGTGCGCGACGGTCTGGAGCTCCTTCAACGGGCCGCCGAACGCCCGGCGTTGCGCGGTGTGCGCGAGGGTCGCGTCGAGCGCCGCCTGCGCCATGCCGACGGCGAACGCGCCGACGCTGGGCCGGAACAGGTTGAGGGTGTTCATCGCGACGCCGAAGCCGCCGCCTACCTCGCCGAGCACGTCGTCCGGGCCGACCGGCACCCCGGCGAAGGTGAGCAGGCCGATGGGGTGCTGGGAGAGCATGTCGAGGTGGTCGCCGGTCAGTCCGGGCCGGTCGGCGGGGACGAGGAAGGCCGTCACGCCCCGGGGGCCCTCGGCGGGAGCGCCGGTGCGGGCGAAGACCGTATAGAAGTCGGCCTCGGGGGCGTTGGAGATCCAGCACTTCTCGCCGGTCAGCCGCCAGGCGTCGCCGTCCGGCTCGGCGCGGAGCGCGAGCGCCGCCGCGTCGGAGCCCGCGCCCGGCTCGCTCAGCGCGAACGCGGCGACCGCGCGCCCCGCGCTCACCTCCGGCAGCCAGCGCTCGCGCTGCTCCTTCGTGCCGTACGCGTGCACGGGGTGCGCCCCGAGACCTTGCAGGGCGAGGGCGGTCTCCGCCTCGGTGCAGACCTGGGCGAGGGACTCGCGCATCAGGCACAGACCGAGCGCGCCGGACGTGAACAGCCGGTCGAGCAGCCCGAGTTGGCCCAGCTCGGCGACGAGCGGGCGGTTGACGCGGCCCGGTTCGCCCTTCTCGGCGAGCGGGGCCAGCCGCCGCCCCGCCAGCTCGCGCAGCTCGGCGCACCAGTCGAGTTGGTCGGGTGCGAGCGAGAACGTGCCCATGCGCCGGGCTCCTCCCAGGACGGACGAGTGCCAGGATCCGTGGCTGCCCGCACCGTATCGCGTGCCGTTGACTGTCGTCACCATCACGATACGCTCGAAGCGCCGACCCGGCTCGACGCGCGACCACGCCATGGCAAGGGGGCGCCCTCATGACCCAGCCACCCCTCTCCCTGCATCCGTCAGGACACACCGACACGTTCGCGCGCGACCACCTGCCGCCCGCCGCGCTCTGGCCCGGCCTCCTCCTCGACCTGCCCGAACTGCGCTACCCGGAGCGGCTGAACTGCGGCGCCGAACTGCTCGACGCGACCGTGCTCCGGTTCGGCCCGGACCGGCCCGCCTTCCACTCCCCCGGCCGACCGACGTGGTCCTACGGGCAGTTGAAGGCGCGCGTCGACCGGATCGCACACGTGCTGAGCGAGGACCTGGGGGTCGTGCCGGGCAACCGCGTGCTGCTGCGCGGGCCCACCACGCCCGACCTCGCCGCCTGCTGGCTCGCCGTGATGAAGGCGGGCGGCGTCGCCGTGACCGTGCTGGCACAGCAGCGCTCCGCCGAACTGGCGGCCATGTGCGAGATCGCGCGGGTGCGGCACGCGCTGTGCGACGCCCGGACGGTCGACGACCTGGTCAAGGCGGAGGTCCCGGGCCTGCGCATCACGACGTTCGGCGGCGACGGACCGGACGACCTCGCACGCCGGACACCCGCGAAACCGTCGTCGTACGAGGCCGTGCCGACCTCCGCCGACGACGTCGCCCTCATCGCGTTCACCTCGGGGACCACCGGTCGGCCCAAAGGGTGCATGCACTTCCACCGGGACGTGCTCGCCGTCGCCGACACCTTCGCGCGACACGTGCTGCGGCCGACGCGGGACGACGTGTTCGCGGGCAGCCCGCCCCTCGGCTTCACGTTCGGGCTCGGCGGGCTCGTCGTCTTCCCGCTGCGCGCCGGCGCCTCGGCGCTGCTGCTCGAACAGGCGGGCCCGCGCCAGTTGCTGCCCGCCGTCGCCGCGCACCGGGTGTCGGTCCTGTTCACGGCCCCCACGGCGTACCGCGCGATGCTCGCGGACCCGGCCTGGCCCACGTACGACGTGAGCGCTCTGCGGCGCTGCGTCTCCGCCGGGGAGAACCTGCCCGCCGCGACCTGGCACGCCTGGCACGAGGCGACCGGGGTGCGCGTCATCAACGGCATCGGCGCGACCGAACTCCTCCACATCTTCCTCTCCGCCGCCGACGACGAGATACGGCCGGGGACGACAGGGCGCCCGGTGCCGGGCTGGCAGGCGCGCGTCGTGGACGAGTCGGGCCACGAACTCCCCGACGGAGAGCCCGGGTTGCTCGCCGTGCGCGGGCCCGTCGGCTGCCGCTACCTCGCCGACGAACGGCAGACCACCTATGTACGGCACGGCTGGAACATCACCGGAGACACGTATGTCCGCGAGCCCGACGGCTACTTCCGGTACGTCGCCCGCGCCGACGACATGATCATCAGCGCCGGGTACAACATCGCGGGCCCCGAGGTCGAGGACGCGCTGCTGCGCCACCCCGACGTGACGGAGGCGGCGGTCGTCGGCAGGGCGGACGAGACGCGCGGGCAGATAGCGGTCGCGTACGTGGTGACGCGGGCCGGGGCGCGGCAGGACGCGGAGGCCCTGCGGGAGTTCGTGAAGGCGGAGCTGGTGCCGTACAAGTGCCCCCGGGAGTTCGTGTTCCTGGACGCGCTGCCGCGGACCCCGACGGGAAAGCTCCAGCGGTTCCGGCTGCGCGAACCCGTACCGCCGGGGCCTGAGCCCGTAGAGCCGGGTCGCGGGCCCGGAACCGTACAGTGATCGCGTGTCCGAGCAGCAGAACTCGCCCAGCGGCCCCGCGGGCCAGGCGCACACCCCGCGCTCCCTCATCGTCACCCTGTACGGCGCCTACGGGCGCGGGCTCCCCGGACCCGTCCCCGTCGCCGAGCTGATCCGGCTGCTCGGGGCCGCCGGGGTCGACGCGCCCTCGGTGCGCTCGGCCGTGTCCCGGCTGAAGCGGCGCGGGCTGCTCCTCGCCGCGCGCAGCGCGTCGGGCGCCGCCGGGTACGCGCTGTCGGACGACGCGCGCCAGCTCCTCGCCGACGGCGACCGGCGCGTGTACGGCACCCCCGACGACGACGGGGCGGACGGCTGGGTGCTCGCCGTGTTCTCCGTGCCCGAGTCGCAGCGCGCCAAGCGGCACGTGCTGCGCTCCACGCTCACCGGCCTCGGCTTCGGCACCGTCGCGCCCGGCGTGTGGCTCGCGCCCGCGCGGGTGTACGAGGAGACGCGGCACACCCTGGAGCGGGCCGGCTGCGCCGCGTACGTCGAACTGTTCCGCGGGGAGCACCTGGGGTTCGCGGCGACCGCCGACGCGGTGGCCCGCTGGTGGGACCTCGCGGCCCTGGCCAAGCTCCACGAGGCGTTCCTCGACGAGCACGAGCCGGTGCTCCGCGCCTGGGAGTCCCGCACCGACACCCCGCCCCGCGAGGCGTACCGCGACTACCTCCTCGCCCTCGACTCCTGGCGCCACCTCCCCTACACCGACCCGGGCCTCCCGGCGCGCCTCCTCCCGGAGGGCTGGCCGGGGGTGCGGTCGGCGGAGGTGTTCCGAGCGCTGCACGAGAGGCTGCGGGAGGCGGGGGCCCGGTTCGTCACCCCCGACTGACCCGGCCTTCTGAGTGTGTGAGGTCACCGAGCCACGGGCCACGTGGCAGACACTCAACCGGGCAGGGAGAGCCTCGGCTTCGGGGCGTCCGAGCGCCCCGTCTGCGGCCGCCGGCTCCCCGCACGGTACGGCTCCGGCCACACCACTCCCGCCCCCGCATACCCCTGTTCCGCCGCCGCGTGGAGCGTCCAGTGCGGGTCGTACAGGTGAGGGCGGGCCAACGCGCACAGGTCCGTACGGCCCGCCAGGATCAGGGAGTTCACGTCGTCCCACGACGAGATCGCCCCGACCGAGATCACCGGGACGCCGGTCTCGGCGCGGATGCGGTCCGCGTAGGGAACCTGGTAGGAGCGGCCGAACGCGGGGCGTTCGTCGGACACGACCTGGCCCGTGGAGACGTCGATCGCGTCGGCACCATGCGCGGCGAACGCCCGCGCGATGGCCACCGCGTCGTCCGGCCCCGTACCCCCCTCGGCCCAGTCCGTCGCCGAGATGCGGACCGTCGTGGGACGGTCCTGCGGCCACACGTCCCGCACCGCGTCGAACACCTCCAGCGGGAAGCGCAGCCGCCCCTCCAGCGACCCCCCGTACTCGTCGGTGCGCCGGTTCGTCAGCGGCGACAGGAACCCGGAGAGCAGATATCCGTGCGCGCAGTGCAGCTCAAGGAGGTCGAAGCCCGCCTCCGCCGCCCGGCGCGCCGCCGCCACGAACTCCGCCCGCACCGACGCCAGTTCGCCGCGCGTCAGCGCCCGCGGCACCTGGCTGCCCTCCTTGTACGGGATGGGCGACGCCGCGACCACCGGCCAGTTCTCCTCCGGTACGGGCAGCGGCTCGTCCATGCCCTCCCACATCAGCCGGGTGGAACCCTTGCGCCCGGAGTGCCCGAGCTGGACGCCGATCGCCGTGCCGGGCGCCCGCCGGTGCACGAAGTCGGTGATCCGGCGCCACGCCGCGCCCTGCTCGTCGGTGTAGAGCCCGGCGCACCCCGGTGTGATGCGCCCCTCGGGGCTGACGCACACCATCTCCGTCATGACGAGCCCCGCCCCGCCGAGCGCCCGCGCCCCGAGATGGACGAGGTGGAAGTCGCCGGGGACGCCGTCGGCCGCCGAGTACATGTCCATCGGGGAGACGACGACCCGGTTGCGCAGCCGCAGCCCGCGCAGACGGAAGGGCGTGAACATGGGCGGCGTACCGGGCGGGCAGCCGAACTCCTTCTCCACCGACGCCGTGAACACCGGGTCGCGCAGCCGCAGGTTGTCGTGCGTGACCCGGCGGCTGCGGGTCAGCAGGTCGAAGGTGAACTGCCGCGGTGGCCTGCCGAGATGGCGCGCCAGGTCCTCGAACCACTCCAGGCTGGCCCGCGCGGCCCGCTGCGTGGAGGCGACGACCGGCCTGCGCTCGTCCTCGTAGGCCCGCAACGCCTGGGCGATGGTCGGCTGTTCGTGGAGGGACGCGGTGAGCGCCAGCGCGTCCTCGACGGCGAGCTTCGTTCCGGAGCCGATGGAGAAGTGCGCGGTGTGCGCCGCGTCGCCGATCAGCACGCAATTGCCGTGCGACCAGCGGTCGTTGACCACCGTACGGAACGTCAGCCACGAGGAGTTGTTGGAGCGCAGGGCGCGGCCGTCCAGCGCGTCCGTGAAGATCTTCGCCGCGCGGTCGATCGACTCGCGCACGTCCAGGTCCGCGAGGCCCGCCGCCCGCCACACCTCCTCCCGCATCTCGACGATGACGGTGGACGCGTCGCCGCTGTACGGATAGCCGTGCAGTTGCATGACCCCGTGCTCGGTCTCGGCGATCTCGAAGCGGAACGCGTCGAAGGCGAAGTCGGCGGCGAGCCAGATGTACCGGTTGCGGTGCTCCTCGACGCGCGGCCCGAACGCGTCGGCGTACGTCCGCCGGGTGCGGCTGTGCACTCCGTCGGCGGCGACGACCAGGTCGTGCGTCGCGCACAGCTCGGCGACGGGCGGCGCCTCGGTGCGAAAGCGCAGGGTGACGCCGAGGCCGCGGCAGCGGTCCTCCAGGATCTCAAGGAGGCGGCGACGGCCGAGCGCCGCGAACCCGTGACCGCCGGAGGTGTGGCGCACGCCCCGGTGCACGACGTCGATGTCGTCCCAGCGCACGAACTCGTCCCGCAGGGACGCGTAGACCACGGGGTCGGCGTGTTCGATGCCGCCGAGGGTCTCGTCGGAGAGGACGACGCCGAAGCCGAACGTGTCGTGCGGTGCGTTGCGCTCCCACACCGTGATCGCGCGGTCCGGGTCGAGGCGCTTGAGCAGCGCGGCCGCGTACAGACCGCCGGGGCCGCCGCCGATGACGGCGATGCGCTGTGCGCGCGGGGTCACGGCGCGGTCACCTCCCCTGCCACTTGGGCGGCCGTTTATCGGTGAAGGCGGCGTGGAACTCGGCGTAGTCCTCGCCGTGCATGAGCAGCGCCTGCGTCGCCGCGTCCAGCTCGACGGCGGCGGAGAGCGGCAGGTCGAGCTCGGCGGTGAGCAGCGCCTTCGTCTGCGCGTACGCGAGCGCGGGGCCCTCGGCGAGGCGGCGGGCGAGGGCGAGCGCCGCCTCGTCGGCCCGGCCCTCCTCCGTCAGCTCGCTGATCAGGCCGATGCGCTCGGCCTCCGGGGCGCGGACGGCGTCGCCGAGCATGAGCAGCCGGGTGGCGTGGCCGAGGCCGACGACGCGCGGCAGCAGATAGGCGGCGCCCATGTCGCCGCCGGAGAGCCCGACCTTGGTGAAGAGGAACGCGAAGCGGGCGCTGGGGTCCGCGACCCGGAAGTCGGCGGCGAGGGCGAGGACGGCGCCCGCGCCCGCCGCGACCCCGTGCACGGCCGCGACCACGGGGAACGGCGCCTCCCTGAGCGCCCGCACGACCTGGCCGGTCATCCGGTTGAAGTCGAGGAGGCGGGCGGTGTCCATGGCGAGGGTGGCCCCGATGATCTCGTCGACGTCGCCGCCGGAGCAGAAGCCGCGCCCCTGCCCGGTGAGGACGAGGGCGCGCACCGTCTTCTCGCGGGACAGCTCGGCGAGGAGGTCGCGCAGGTCGGCGTAGGCGCCGAAGGTGAGGGCGTTGAGCTTCTCGGGCCGGGCGAGCGTGACAGTCGCGACGCCGGCCGTGTCCACGGCGTAGGAGAGGTGGTGCCAGGTCTCGGTGCGCGGAGTGGAGCCGGTGAAGGGACTCATACCTCTCGAAGCTATCACCGGTTCGTGACTGTCGTCAGTACTGCGCGATAACTTCCGACCGGCCAGAGGAGCGGATAAGCCGCGCATCAGCCCATAGGGCCCAATGTCCCGAGGAAGACCACCGGGAGCCTCTATCGACGCACGCCGTACCATTCATAAGGTTGAAGTCAGGGCGACACCCCAAAGACGTGGGACGTCCTGGTCGCCGCCCGTCCCCGAGCCACCCACTCAGGACTCGCCTTGCCCTCTTCATCCGGCTCCCCCACCGGCCCTCCCGTCCCGACCTCGTGGCGGCTCGCGCTGCCCCACACGGCCGCCGCCGTGCCGGTGGCGCGCGCCCTGGTCCGTACCGCGCTCGCCGAGATCGACGCACCGGCGACCGATACGGACACCGCCGAGCTGCTCACGGCGGAGCTGGTGGCGAACGCGGTGGAGCACACGACCGGGGAAACCCCGATCGAGCTGGTGGTCGAGCTCCTGGAGACCTGTTGTCAGGTCGAGGTGCACGACCCGGACCCGTCGCCGCCCACGGATCTCACCAATCCGGACGACGCCGAGATGCCCGACCCGTGGCAGGAGCACGGCCGCGGCCTGCTCCTCATCCGTACGCTGAGCGCGTCGTGCGGGCACCGCCCCACCGCGTCCGGCAAGGCGGTCTGGTTCACGCTCCCCGCGATCCCGCGCCAGCGCCGGGCTTCGGAGCAGTAGCCGGTCCCGTGGCGCCGAGCCGCGAGTGCCGACGGCCGTAGAACGCGTAGACGAGCGCTCCGACCACGAGGAAGACCGCGAACTGGACCCATGTCGTCCAGCCGGTCCCCCAGATCAGATACAGGCACATCGCCACGCCGAGGACCGGGCTGAGCGGGTAGAGCGGCACCCGGAACGAGCGCGTCAGGCCGGGGTGCGAGCGGCGCAGGGCGACCACGGCCACGTTGACGACGGCCATGGTGGCAAGCGTGCCGATGGTGGTCAGGTCGACCACGGCGTCCAGCGACGAGAACGCCGCCGGGACCGCGAAGACGAGCGCGACGATCCATGTGTTGGCGACCGGCGTCGCCGTCCTCGGGGAGACCCGCTCGAAGATCCGCGGGATCAGCCCGTCCCGCGCCATCGACAGCAGGATGCGCGTCTGCCCGTACATCACCGCGAGGACGACGGACGCGATGGCGACGACCGCGCCGAACGCGATGATGCCGCCGCCGACGGCCGAGTCGGTCACCTGGTTGACGACGAGGGAGAGCGCGGCGGGCTTGTCCCCGACGGCGTCCGCGCCGAGCGCGCCGATGGCCGCCACGGCGACCGCGCAGTACAGCAGCGTGACGACGCCGATGCAGATCAGGATGGCTACGGGGATGTTCCGCCGCGGGTTCTTGACCTCCTCGCCGGCCGTGGTGATCGCGTCGAAGCCGATGTACGAGAAGAAGGCGAGGGAGGCGCCCGAGGTGATGCCGCCGACGCCGGCCGACATGAACGGGGTCAGATGGCCCGCCTTGAACGCGCTGAATCCGATAGCGCAGAACGCGACCAGAATGCCGATCTTGAGGATCGCCATGGCCGCGGTGGCCCGCGCGCTCTCGCGCACGCCGCGCACCAGGAGCGTCGCGGCCATCACGATGACGAGCACGGCGGGCAGGTTGATCACGCCGCCGTCAGCGGGTCCGGCCGACAGGGCGTCCGGCAGGCGCCAGCCGATCAGGCTGTGCAGCAGCTCGTTGAGGTACTGGCTCCAGCCGACGGCGACGGCCGAGACCGACACCCCGTACTCCAGGAGCAGACACCAGCCGACGAGGAACGCGACGCGCTCCCCGAGGCTCGCGTAGGCGAACGAGTACGAGGACCCGGAGACCGGGATCGCACTGCCCAGCTCCGCGAAGGAGAACGCCGTGAAGACGCAGGTGAGCGCGGCCAGCACGAACGAGACGAGGACGGCGGGCCCGGCCTCGGCGACCGTGTCGGAGAGGCCGACGAAGATCCCGGTGCCGACGATCGCGCCGACCCCGAAGCACACGAGCTGGAAGAGCCCCATGGTGCGCTTGAGGCCGTGCCCCTCCAGATCGGCGCCGGACTCGGCGAGGAGGGACTCGGGTGACTTGATGCGCAGGCCGGTGGGGGACGGCGACGGCGACATGGGGTGGTGCTCTTTTCTTGTCGTGCGGTGCGCGGCGGGGGTGGGCCGCGGGGCCGGTGGGGCCGGGGAGGGTGGTCCCGCCCACCAGTGTGGTGGTTCGTCCCGTGATGCTCGGGTTCCCGGCTACTTCCGGCCGAGCGTGGCGACCATGACGGCCTTGATCGTGTGCATCCGGTTCTCCGCCTCGTCGAAGACGACGGAGTGCGCCGACTCGAAGACCTCGTCGGTGACCTCCAGGGACTCCAGGCCGTACTTGGCGTGGATCTCGCGGCCGACCTTGGTGCCGAGGTCGTGGAAGGCGGGCAGGCAGTGCATGAACTTCACGTCCGGGTTGCCGGTCGCGCGCAGCACGTCCATGGTCACCGCATACGGCGTGAGGGACTTGATGCGCTCGTCCCACACCTCCTCCGGCTCCCCCATCGACACCCAGACGTCCGTGAGGACGAAGTCGGCGCCGACGACGCCCTCCTCGACCGACTCGGTGAGCGTGATCCGGGCGCCGCTGGCGGCGGCCAGCTCACGCGCCTGCGCCACGATCGGCTCGGCCGGCCAGTACGACTTCGGCGCGACGATCCGTACGTCCATGCCGAGCAGGGCGCCGGTGACGAGGTAGGAGTTGCCCATGTTGAACCGGGCGTCGCCGAGGTAGGCGAAGACGATGTCGGTGAGCGGCTTGTCGCTGTGCTCGGTCATGGTGAGCACGTCGGCGAGCATCTGCGTCGGGTGCCAGTCGTCGGTCAGCCCGTTGTAGACGGGGACGCCGGAGTGGGCGGCGAGCGTCTCGACGGTCTCCTGCGCGTCACCGCGGAACTCGATGGCGTCGAACAACCGGCCGAGCACCCGCGCCGTGTCCTTGCTCGACTCCTTCTTGCCTATGTGCGAACCGGAGGGGTCGAGATACGTCGTGGCGGCCCCCTGGTCGGCGGCGGCCACCTCGAAGGAGCAGCGGGTGCGCGTCGAGGACTTCTCGAAGATCAGCGCGATGTTCTTCCCGCGCAGGTACTGCTGTTCGGCGCCCGCCTTCTTGGCGGCCTTCAGCTCGGCGGCGAGCTCGACCAGAGCGCGGAACTCCTCGGCGGTGAAGTCCACCTCCTTGAGGAAGTGGCGGCCGGCGAGGTCGGGACGCTGGTCAGTCGCCATGGGGGCGCTCCTGGAGTACGACGGGTGAAGCGAATGATGGACGGATGGAAGTATATACGACCATCCGCAATTCTATACGCTCTCCCGCTCGACGGGGCAGCTCATGCAGCGCGGGCCGCCGCGGCCCCGGCCCAGTTCGCTGCCGGGGATCTCGATCACCTCGATGCCCTGCTTGCGCAGATACGTGTTGGTGGTCGCGTTCCGCTCGTAGGCGACGACGACGCCCGGCTCCACGGCCAGGACGTTGCACCCGTCGTCCCACTGCTCCCGCTCGGCGGCGTGCACATCCTGGCTCGCGCTCAGGACCCGGATCGAGTCGAGCCCGAGCGCGGCGGCGATGGCGCGGTGCATGTGCTCCGGCGGATGGTCGGTGACCTTCAGCTCACGCGCCGAGCTGCCCGGCTCGATGGTGTACGAGCGCAACATGCCGAGCCCCGCGTACTGCGTGAACGTGTCGCCGTCCACCATCGTCATCACGGTGTCCAGGTGCATCAGCGCCCGCCGCTTCGGCAGATCGAGGGCGACGATGGTCCGCGCGGAGCCCGCCGCGAACAGCTTGTGGGCGAGCATCTCGACGGCCTGGGGCGTCGTCCGCTCGCTCATCCCGATGAGCACGGCGCCCTGCCCGATGACGAGCACGTCACCGCCCTCGATGGTGCTCGGGTAGTCGGCCTGCCCCTCCGACCACACGTGGAAGCTCTCGTCGCGGAAGAGCGGGTGGTGGCGGTAGATGGCCTCGAAGTGCACGGTCTCGCGCTGGCGGGCCGGCCACCGCATGGCGTTGATCGACACGCCGTCGTAGATCCAGGCGGACGTGTCGCGGGTGAAGAGGTGGTTGGGCAGCGGCCCGAGCAGGAAGTCGTCGAGGTCCATGACATGGAACCGCACGGAGGTCGGCTCGGCGTGCCGCTCCAGGAACTCCCGCTTCGTCATCCCCCCGATCAGCGCCTCGGCCAGCTCCTCCGCGCTCATCGTCTCGAAGGCGGCCCGGAGCGCGCCGGTGGCGAGCGGCCCGTACTCCTTCTCGTCGAAGACCCGGTCCAGGACGAGCCGCCGGGCGGCGTCCGACTCCAGCGTCTCGGTGAGCAGATCGCCGAAGAGGTGCACGACGACCCCGCGGTCCCGCAGCACATCGGCGAACCCGTCATGCTCCTGCCGCGCCCGCCGCACCCAGAGCACGTCGTCGAAGAGGAGCTGGTCCTTGTTGCTCGGCGTGAGCCGCTTCAGCTCCAGATCAGGCCGATGCAATATGACGCGGCGCAGCCGCCCGGCCTCGGAGTCGACGTGAAATCCCATGCGCTCATCTTTGCCCCAGAAGGGCCGAGTACAACGACATGGCGCCCAGCGGGTGCCCCAAAAGGGGCGCGGGGAACAACATGCCGGCCACGGGAAGCCCCGAAAGGGGCGCGGGGAACTGCGCGCCCAGCCACGACGAACTCGCACCCGCGACGGCGAGCGGGCGCCCCAAAGGGGCGCGGGGAACGGCGCGAGCCAGCCACGACGCGGCCGCACCGCACCACCCCCGGGCCGGGCGCCGAGCCCCTGTCACAGCCGAGGATCAACCGGCTCGGACTCAAGCGCCAGCACCCCGAACACAGCCTCATGCACCCGCCACAACGGCTCCCCCTCCCCCAGCCGCTCAAGCGCCTCGAGCCCCAGCCCGTACTCCCGCACCGCGAGCGACCGCTTGTGCCCGAGGAACCGCTGCCGAAGCCGCGCCAGATTCTCGGGCCGCGTGTACTCGGGCCCGTAGATGATCCGCAGGTACTCCCGCCCCCGGCACTTCACGCCGGGCTGCACGAGCCGCCCCTTGCCGTCCCTGACCAGCGCCCCGACCGGCTTGACGACCATGCCCTCGCCTCCGCGCCCGGTCATCTCCAGCCACCAGTCGACCCCGCCCCGCACGGACTCCGCGTCCCCCGTGTCGACGTACAGCCGCCGCGTGGTCCGCAGCAGCCCGCTCGCATCGTGCTCGACCATCCGGTCGATGAGCGCGAGCTGCCGGTCGTGCGGCACCCCGGCCATCGACCGCCCCCGCACCGCGAGGACCTGGAACGGCGCGAGCCGTACCCCTTCGAGCCCGTCGGTGCTCCAGCAGTACCGCCGGTACGCGTCGGTGAACGCGGCGGCGTCGGACGCCCGCGCCCGCTGCCGCGTGAGCAGCCCGGCGACGTCGACCCCGCGCGCGGCGGCCGTCTCCAGCGCGCCGAGCGCGGCCGGGAACACGGCCCCGGAGGCCGCACCGACCGCGGCGTACTGCGAGCGCAGCAGCCCGGACGCCTTGAGCGACCAGGGCATCAGTTCGGCGTCCAGGAGTATCCAGTCAGTGTCGAGCTCGTCCCAGAGCCCGGCGGCCCCGACCGCGTCCCGCACCCGCCCGAGCACTTCCTCCGTGGTCTCACGACTGTCGAAGAAGGGCCGCCCGGTACGGGTGTACAGCGACCCGGTGACCCCTTCCTCCTCCACCCCGAACCGAGCCCGCGCGGCGTCCGCGTCCTTGCAGACCAGCACGACGGCCCGTGACCCCATGTGCTTCTCCTCGCACACGACGCGCTCGACCCCGTCGGCCGCGTACTGCGCGAACGCCTCCGCCGGGTGCTCCAGATAGCCGGGCACCTCGGACGTCGCGGTCGGCGCCATGGTCGGCGGCAGGTACGGCACGAGACGCGGGTCGACCGCGAACCGGCTCATCACTTCGAGCGCCGCCGCCGCGTTCTCCTCCCGTACGGTGACCCGGCCGGTGTGCCGGGTCTCGACGGTGCGGCGGCCGTGCACGTCGGCGAGGTCGAGCGGCCGGCCCTCGTGCCCGCCGGGCGCCTCGGTGGCGAGCGGCCGGGCCGGCTCGTACCAGACGCGCTCGGCGGGCACCTCGACGAGCTCCCGCTCGGGCCAGCGCAGCGCGGTCAGCTTGCCACCGAACACGGCACCCGTGTCCAGGCAGATGGTGTTGTTGAGCCACGTGGCGTTCGGCACCGGCGTGTGCCCGTAGACGACGGCGGCCTTGCCCCGGTAGTCCTCGGCCCACGGGTAGCGCACGGGCAGCCCGAACTCGTCGGTCTCCCCGGTCGTGTCCCCGTACAGCGCGTGCGAACGCACCCGGCCCGAGGTCCGCCCGTGGTACTTCTCGGGCAGCCCGGCGTGGCACACGACGAGCTTTCCGCCGTCGAGGACGTAGTGGGAGACGAGGCCGCGCACGAACTCCCGCACCTCGGCGCGGAACTCCTCGCTCTCCGCCTCCAACTGCTCGACGGTCTCGGCGAGCCCGTGCGTGTGCTGCACGGTGCGGCCCGAGAGCCAGCGCCCGAGCTTGTTCTCGTGGTTGCCGGGCACGCACAGCGCGGTCCCGGCCTTCACCATGCCCATGACGCGGCGCAGCACGCCGGGCGTGTCGGGCCCGCGGTCGACGAGGTCGCCGACGAACACGGCGGTACGCCCCTCGGGGTGCGCCCCGTCCACGTACCCCAACTTGCCCAGCAGCGTCTCCAGTTCGCTCGCGCATCCGTGGATGTCGCCGACGATGTCGAACGGTCCGGTGAGGTGCCGCAGGTCGTTGAACCGCTTCTCGCGCACGACCCGCGCACTCTCGACCTCGGCGACCCCGCGCAGCACATGCACCTTGCGGAACCCCTCGCGCTCCAGGTGGCGCAGCGAGCGCCGCAGTTCGCGGGTGTGCCGGGAGATGACGTGGCGCGGCATGTCGGCACGGTCGGTGCGGGCGGCGTTGCGCGCGGCGCACACGTCCTCGGGGACGTCGAGGACGATGGCGATGGGCAGCACGTCGTGCTTCCGCGCCAGTTCGACGAGCTGGCGGCGGCCGTCCTGCTGGACGTTGGTCGCGTCGACGACGGTGAGCCGCCCGGCGGCGAGCCGCTTGCCCGCGATGTAGTGCAGCACGTCGAACGCGTCCCGGCTCGCGCTCTGGTCGTTCTCGTCGTCCGCGACCAGGCCGCGGCAGAAGTCGCTGGAGATGACCTCGGTCGGCGCGAAGTGCGTCCGCGCGAACGTGGACTTGCCCGAGCCGGACGCGCCGACCAGCACGACGAGGGAGAGGTCGGTGACGGCGAGCGTCCGCGCGCCGCTCGCTCCGGTGTCGGTGTGGTTGCTGTCACTGCCACTGCCACTGCTGGCGCTCATGCTGCTGCCTCCTTCTTCTTCGTCGTCGTGCTGTGGTCGTCGGCCAGGCTGAACACGGCCATCTGCGTGGGCGGCCCCACCTCGGGGTCGTCGGGCCCGACGGGCACGTACCGCACCCGGTATCCGTGCCGCCCGGCGACGCGCTCCGCCCAGTCGCGGAACTCCGCCCGCGTCCACTCGAACCGGTGGTCGCCGTGGCGGACGTGCCCGGCGGGCAGCGACTCCCAGCGCACGTTGTACTCGACGTTCGGCGTGGTCACGAGGACGGTACGGGGCCGCGCCGAACCGAACACCGCGTACTCGAGCGCGGGCAGCCGGGGAAGGTCCAGGTGTTCGATCACCTCGCTCAGCACCGCCGCGTCGTACCCCTTGAGCCGCTTGTCCGTATAGGCGAGCGACCCCTGGAACAACTGCAGGCGCGCGGCCTGCCGCTCCCCCAGCCGGTCCAGCTTCAGCCGCCGGGCGGCGAGCGTGAGCGCCCGTACGGACACGTCGACGCCCACGATCTCGCTGAACCGCACGTCCTTGAACAGCGCCTGCACCAACTGGCCCTGCCCGCACCCGAGGTCGAGGACGCGCGTCGCCCCGGCCGCGTGCAGCTCGGCGATGATCGCCTCACGCCGCAGCACCGCCAGCGCGACGGGCCGCTCCTCGGTGTCGCTCTGCTCGTCGTCGGCGTCGACCGCGTTGTCTATGGCCTCGACCACCGTGTCGTCCGCGTCCGCGAGCCGCACCAGTTCGAGCCGCTCCATGGCCTGCCGCGTCAGCGACCAGCGCCGCGACAGATACCGGCTGGTGATCAACTTCTGCTCGGGGTGCTCCGCCAGCCACCCCTCACCCGCCCGCAACAACTTGTCGACCTCGTCCGCCGACACCCAGTAGTGCTTCGCATCGTCGAGCACCGGCAGCAGCACGTACAGATGGCGCAACGCCTCCGCCAGCCGCACCTCCCCCACCAGCACGAGCCGTACGTACCGCGACGCCCCCCACTCCGGGAAGTTCTCGTCCAGCGGCACCGCCTCGGCCTCGACCGCCCACCCGAGCGGCTCGAACAGCTTCCGTACGAGGTCGGGCCCGCCCCGCGCGGGCAGCGCGGGCACCTCCACGCGCAGCGGCAGAGCCTCCCGCGCCCGCTCGGGGCGCGCCTTGCACACCCCGCGCAACGCGCTGGAGAACACACTGCTCACCGCCACCGCCAGCAGCGACGACGCCGCGTACGGCCGGTCGTTCACGTACTGCGCCAGCGCCGCGTCCGGAGCACCGCCCCGGCCCTTCCCCTTGCCGCGCCTGACCAGCGCCACCTGATCGACCTCAAGGAGCAGCGCGGCCGTGCACCGCTCCACGCTCGCCTCCGGGTAGAAGACGTGCGCGGTGCCGTAGGAGGTCGAGAACGCCTGCGCGCTCTCGGGATGCTTGTGCAGCAGAAACCCGAGGTCGGTCGCGGGGCGCTCCGGAGTGCCGGTGGTACTGATCGTCAAGAACACACACCCGAGTCTCCCGCGCCAACCGCTCCGCGGGCCAGCGAGTTTCCCTGGTGAAGGGGGCGGATACGGGTTCGGGGTGAGCGCGGGGCGGGGCAGCGCGGGGTTGGTGGGTGGCGTGGGGGCGGGGCAGCGCGGGTGGGCCGGGGGCGCGGGGCGGGACAGCGCCGGGTGAGCGGGTGGCGCGGGGCGGGGCAGCGCCGGGTGAGCCAGGTAGCGCATGGCGGGACAGCGCCGGGTGGGCGGCGCGGCCGGGCCGGGTGGGGGCGGCGGTGAGGGCGTGCTCCTTCCGTGCCGTCCCGTCCCGGTCCGCTCCTACCCTGCTAGAGCTGTGTCTGTACCTGTGACGCGATCAGTTCCAAGTGGTCCAGGTCGGCCAGGTCCAGGACCTGGAGGTAGACACGCTCGGAGCCGATCGCCGCGTAGCGGCCCAGTTTGTCGACCACCTCCGCGGGCGAACCCGCGAGCCCGTTCACCTTCAGCTCCTCGACGTCGCGGCCGATCTTCTCGGCCCTGCGCTTGACCTCCTCGTCGTCCTTGCCGACACACACCACCAGCGCGTTGGAGTACACCAGGTCGCCGCTCGCCCGCCCGGCCTGCTCGGCGGCGGCCCGGACGCGGCCGAACTGCCGCTCGCTGTCCTCGATCGAGGCGAACGGGATGTTGAACTCGTCCGCGTACTGTCCCGCGAGCCGGGGCGTACGCGTCGCCCCGTGTCCGCCGATCAGCACCGGCACCTTCGTCTGCGCGGGCTTGGGCAGCGCCGGGGAGTCGGTGAGCTGGTAGTACGTGCCGTCGTAGGTGAACGTGGAGCCGACCTCGGTGGCCCACAGCCCGGTGATGATCGCCAGTTGTTCCTCGAGGCGGGCGAACTTCTCCTTCGGGAAGGGGATGCCGTACGCCTTGTGCTCCTCCTCGAACCAGCCGCTGCCGAGGCCGAGTTCGACGCGGCCGCCCGACATCTGGTCGACCTGCGCCACCTGGATCGCGAGGACACCCGGCAGCCGGAACGTGCCGGCGGTCATCAGCGTGCCGAGCCGGATCCGCTTGGTCTCCCGGGCGAGACCGGCCAGCGTGATCCAGGCGTCCGTCGGGCCCGGCAGCCCGTCGGACGTACCCATACGCAGGTAGTGGTCCGACCGGAAGAAGGCGTCGAAGCCGAGGTCCTCCGTCGCCTTGGCCACGGTCAGAAGAGTGTCGTAGGTGGCCCCTTGCTGGGGCTCGGTGAAGATTCGAAGATCCATACCTCCATCCTGCACGGTGCAGCGCGTCGTGGTGGGGACCGTCGCGCGGCTCCTTCGGGTGGTCCGGTGCCCGCCGCCCCTCGGGCCGCTGTCCCCTCAGGCCGCTGTCCCCTCAGGCCGCCGAGTCCGAGCCCGGCGCCGACTCCTTCCTGCTCGGGCGGCTGTCCCACTCAGGGAGCCGGCGCAGTATCTCCAGCGCCCGGTCCCGGGACTCGTCCGCCGCGTCGATCGCCTCCATGCACTGCCAGTAGGCCCCCTCCTCGAACGACGCGCTCGCCACCGCGACGAGCGCGATGCCGACGTCGCCGAGCAGTGCGCCGAGGCCGCTCAACGCCTCGTACACATCGCCCAGTTCGGTCATCTGCGCGGCGCGGATACCGCCCGCGCCCACCACCGGTATCACCGAGCCGCCGCTGCCGCGCGTTCCCGCCTCGGTCAGCGCCCGCGCGTCACCCCGTAACTCGGGTGGTCCGAGCAGCGCGAGGCGACTGCCTATCGCTTGTGCCAACGCCTGTGCCTGCCATGCCTCCCTCATGATGTCCGGCGCGTCCTGGCTCGTCGCCAGGGCCCGTCGGCCGACCCCGATGAGCCGCACCGCATCCATCCGTGTCCCCGTCCCGTCCCGCGTCCCGCTCTCCCTGTTTCACTACCCAGAGTGAGGGCCTCCGAGTCGAAAAGCCAGAGGTCGCCCGAAATCTGTGGACACGGAGTCCCCTGTGGATATTTCTATGACTCCGGAGAGTGACGGTCGTTCGCGTGTGCACCGGGTACGGGGAAGCGGGTCTCGTTGCGGTCGATCTTCGCGGAGAGCGCCGCGAGCGGGTCGACGCCGAGGGTCTCGCAGAGCTGGAGGAGGTAGGCGAGGACGTCGGCGATCTCGTCCTCGACGCGGTGGGCCGACTCCGGGTCGTCCATGACGCGCGCCGACTGCTCGGGGGTGAGCCACTGGAAGATCTCGACCAGTTCGGACGCCTCCACGCTCAACGCCGCGACCAGGTTCTTCGGCGTGTGGAAGCGTTCCCAGTCCCGGGCGGCGGCGAAGCGGGCGAGCCTGGTCTGCAACGCCCGCACATCGATCTTTTCTGTCACGCCTTCAGGTCTACCACCGTGGCGCCCCGCCCCCTGGCCTCCTGCGCGGCGGGGCTGTTCTCCCCCGTCGCCGCGACGAGGCGGATGTGGCCGCGGGCGCACATGCGGGTGGCCAGCGCGACGAGTTGGGCGCACTGGGCGGGGTCGAGGGCGCGGTCGAGATTGTCCGCGAGAACGGTGAGGCTCTGATACGCCTCGGGCACCTCGGCCGCCGTGTCGACCTCGAGCACGCGGGGTCCGGTGAGCAGGACGAGGGCGAGCGCCAGGTAGCGCAGCTCGCCGTCCCCGAGCCGCTCGACCGGGCTGAGCGATCCGTCGCCGCGGTCGATGACGGCCCGTACGGCGCCCCCGGGGGTGGGTTCGGCGAGGACGTCCGCGACCGGTCCGGCGAGGCCCTCGCGGGCCGTGGCGACGAGGAGGGAGTGCCGGGTCGCGCACTCCGTGCGAGTGCGGCGCAGTACGGTCGCGAGGTTGTCGCAGCCGCCGAGCAGCCGGTCGGCGCGGCTCCTGGCCGGGGCGCGCATCCGGGCGGGCACCGGGTCGCAGGGGAACACCGAACGCAGTCCGACCACGACCTGTTCGGCCGCCGCGAGGACCTGGCGCTGGCCCTCCGTGCGGCCGGCGACACGCAACGGGAGCAGAGCGGTGCCGAGGAAGTCGTCGGGGAGCGGGCCTCGGGTGACGGGCACGGACCCGGCGGTGTGCCAGGCGGCCTGGACGTCGCGGCGGCCGGGGTCGCGCAGCGCCGTCTCCAGGTAGCGGACGTCGGGGCCGGTGAGGCGCTCGCCGACGATGCGGAGTTCGGGTTCGGCCTGGACGGCGAGGTCGAGGTGGACGGGGCCGACCGGTCCGTCGATCGTGCAGCCGATGCGGAAGCCCCGGCGCTGCTGGGCGTCGGGCTTGGCGCGTTCGGGGACGTAGCGGCGGGGTTCGGGGAAGACGTCGGCGAGGCAAGCGCCGCCGCCGAGTCGGGCGAGTGCTCCGAGGGCGCGCAGGGCGCTGGACTTGCCGCTGCCGCTGGGGCCGGTCAGCACGGTGAAGGGGCCGAGGGGCAGGGTGGCGGCGCGATGGCGGCCGAAGGCGGAGAGCCGCAGTTCGGTGACGCGGGGGCGGTTCGTGGACGAGTCCGGGGACGGGGCCTGGGGCGTCGGGGGCGTGCCCCGGTGGAGCACTGTCATGCGGTGAAAGTAGGGGGTCCAGGTGCGGAGAATCGTTCATCCTCCCGGACCTTCCTACGATCGGGGGACTATGCCTCTCGGGCTTGCCGCCGCCCGGTTCACGGCGACCACCGCGGGACGGCAGCCCCGCGGTGGTGGCGATGGCGTTCTGCGGTGGTGTCCCGTGAAGGCACTTCGTTGCCCGTCACCGGGTCAGGAGAGGGCGCCCGCTCCCGCCACCAGTCCCTGTACCTCGGTGCCGGGAGGCGCGAGGAGGAACACGTTGCGGTCGACGCGGTGCATGCCGCAGCCCAGGCCCATGACGACGCCGCTGCTGAAGTCCAGGACGCGCTTGGCCACGTCGGTCTCGGCGCCGGAGAGGTCGAGCAGGACCGGGATGCCGGACATCACGGTCTCGGCGACCTCGCGCGCGTCACCGAAGACGTTGACCCGCAGGACGACGAAGCGGCGGCGCGGTTCGGTCTCGCGTTCGGGGATCGCCCGGTGGCCGACCGCCGACGGCCATTCGTTGCGGCTGCGCAGCGGTACGACCTGGGCGAGCCCTTCCCACTGTTCGTCGGTGACGTCGTGGCCGTTCACTGCCCCCACCCCGTCCGGGCTCGCACTGTTGTCTGCACCGAACAATTCTTACGCCATGTCACCCGTTCAGCCCAACACCGACACGGACCGGAGTCCCGCGCCGTCCTACGCGGCCAGGGCGACGGCCTCCACCGCCGGCACCCGTACGCCCCGGCGGGCGGTGACCAGGCTGGTCACCAGCGTGGCGGCGGCGGCAAGGGCCACCACGGCGAGCCAGATGCCGAGGCCGTGGCCGGGCAGCACGGCGTCGGTGCGCACGACGGTGAAGGGGACCAGGCCGGCGAGCGCGGCGAGTGTGCCGAAGAACACTCCGGTGACGGTCAGGACGACGCCCTCGGCCGCGACGGTCGCCAGGACCTGGGCGGGGGTGGCGCCGGCCAGGCGCTGCTGGCCGAATTCGCGTACGCGGTAGGCCGTCGCCGCGTACAGGGTGTTGATCAACATGATGCAGGCGAAGACGACGATGATGCCGACCACGGTGAAGTTGAGCGTTTCCAGGTTCTTGTCCTCGATTGATTTGACCGACCCCGATGCCTTGATCGCGTCGTTCTCGACGGCCTGCATGTACAGCGTCGCCGTGGCCATGGCCGTGAAGAGGATCAACGGCACGAGCGTGCCGGACAGTTCGGACGCCTTGCGTCGCAGAGTGCGCACGGTCAGATAGCCGGTCGCCCCCGCGAGCGCCGTCAGGAGCGGCTCCGCCCGGCCGAGCACGGTGCGCAGCAGGTCCGGCGCGACCAAAGCGAAGCCGACGGAGAGCAGGATCGCGCCGTAGGCGGGGGGTGCCATCAGGGCCGCGTTCGTCGCCTTCATGGCGAACGTGGCGGACGCGGTGAGCGCTCCGGCGACGAGCGCCGCCCAGGTCGTGAACCTCCGCCCCCTGCCCGCCCTCCGCTTCTGCCCGGTGGCCCTCGCGGCCTTGGCGGCACGCCGCACCGCCAGGAAGGCCGCGCCCGCCGACGCGAGGAGCGAGACGCAGAAGCCGGACATGAGGGCGATCGGCCCGAAGGCGTGGTCGACCGGGCCGGCGACCTGGCCGCTGTCCTTGAACACGGAGAGCAGGACGGTGCCGCCGAGCATGGCGGGGCCGATGGCGAGGAGCGTGCCGACGAGCGCGACGGCCGTGGCCTCGCCAACGACCATGCGCGTGATCTGGGCTGGGGTGGCTCCGGTGGCGCGCAGCAGGTTGATCTCGTCCGTACGTTGACGGACGTTGACCGTCAGCGTCGAGGCGATCGCGAAGAAGACGAGGAGCGTGCCGTAGCCGCCGACGACGCTCGCTGCGGTCCGCAGGGTCTCCGCGCTGACCTTGTCGACGTCGTTCGCGCTCGCCGTGTCGTGCAGGGAGTTGAACGTCATGATGATGGCCGCGCCGAGGAACGCGGACAGGAGCGTCGCCAGGAAGCGTCCGGGGCGTCGGCGGACGGAGCGGGTGGCAAGGCCGAGCATGGTGAACACGGTTCACACCTCCTGGCGGGTGTCGTCGGTGCGGGTGTCGTCGCCGAGGTGGGCGAGGCGTTCGGCGATCTGGTCGGCGGTCGGGGCCCGCATCTGTCCGGCGAGCCGGCCGTCGGCGAGGAACTGGACGGAGTCCGCGTAGGACGCCGCGACCGGGTCGTGCGTCACCATGACCACCGTCCTGCCGTGCAGCCGCACCGCTTCCTGGAGCAGCCGCAGCACGTCGCGGGCGCTGCGCGTGTCCAGGGCCCCCGTCGGCTCGTCCGCGAAGACGACGGAGGGTTCGGTGACCAGGGCGCGGGCGATCGCGACGCGCTGGCGCTGGCCGCCGGAGAGCTGGTCGGGGGTGTGCCCGAGCCGGTCGCCGAGGCCGACGTCGGCGAGGATCCGCTCGGCCCGCGCGCGGTCGACGCGCCGCCCGGCGAGGCGGAGCGGCAGGACGGTGTT
Source organism: Streptomyces sp. NPDC046939 (assembly GCF_040644575.1). Lineage (NCBI taxonomy): Bacteria > Bacillati > Actinomycetota > Actinomycetes > Kitasatosporales > Streptomycetaceae > Streptomyces > Streptomyces sp. NPDC046939. The sequence continues at coordinate 92,775 of NZ_JBEYWV010000029.1, read as the reverse complement.
CTGCGCGACGGTGAGCGTGGGCAGCAGGTTGTACTGCTGGAAGACGAAGCCGACGCGGGTGCGGCGGAACCTGGTGAGCGCGGCCTCGCCGCGCGCCGGTCCGGGTCCGCCGGTCATCTCCTCACCGTCGACCACGACCAGGCCACTGTCGGGGCGGTCGAGCCCGGCCGCGCAGTGCAGCAGCGTCGACTTGCCCGACCCCGACGGCCCCATGACCGCCGTGAAGCTGCCGGTGGGCAGGGACAGGGTGATGTCGTCGAGCGCCTTGACCTGCGTGCCGTTCCCGGGCGCGCCGGGCCCGTCCCCGTCCCCTGGCGTCGCGCCGTATGTCTTGCTGACCCTGACCAGGCGGAGTGCCTCGCCTCGGCCGTACGCGGATGTCTGCCCGTGCTGTTGGCGGTGTCGCATGTCGCCGATCCCCTCGTCCGGCGCCCTGTGCGCCTCGCCTTCGACGCTAGGGACGACGGCCGCGCGGCACATGGGGTGTACGGCCCGGGCCAGGGGTGGTGTTACGTACACCTGGCACGTGCGGAGGCCCCCACCGGCCTGCGCTACAGGTGACCGCCCGAGCGGGCCAGCCAGCGGCCGGCGTGCCGTGTGACCTCGATGGGGCGGCCGAAGCAGGCCGTCATGCGCTCCGCCGTCAGGACCTCGTCGACCGGGCCGCGCGCGAGGACGCGGCCCTCGCGCAGGAGCAGCGCGTGGCTGATCGCCGGGGACAGCTCCTCCAGGTGGTGGGTGACGGTCACGGTCGCCAGCCCGGGCCTGTTGACCGCCAGTTGAGGCATCGTGTCGATGAGGTCCTCGCGCGAGGGCAGGTCGAGCGCGTTGAACGGTTCGTCGAGCAGGAGCAGCGCGGGGTCCGCCATGAGGGCGCGGGCGATGAGGACGCGGGCGCGCTGGCCGCCCGAGCAGACGCCGTAGGGGCGGTCGGCGAGCTCCTTGATCTGGAGCTCGGCGAGCAGGGCGTGGGCGCGCTCGCGCACCTCGTCGTCGTAGGACTTCCACAGCGGCTGGACGGTGCCGGTGTGGCCGGTGAGGACGACGGTGTGGCCGGGCAGGTCCTGGGGGACGCGCTGGGAGGTGGAGACGTGGCCGATGAGGGCGCGCAGCTCGCGGACGTCGACGCGGCCGAGCCGGTGGCCGAGGACCTCGACCGTGCCGGTGGTCGGGAAGGCGGTGGCGCCGACGAGGCGGAGGATGCTGGTCTTGCCCGCGCCGTTCGGGCCGAGCAGCGCCCAGTGCTCGCCGGAGCGGACGGTCCAGTCGATGCCGTCGAGGATGACCTGGCCGGTGGTGAGGCGGCGCAGGTCCACCCCGTCCAGGGCGGCGACGACACGGCCGCCGTTCCCGTCGGCCACCTGGTTGACCTGCTCGTCCGCCTCGTCCGTCCCGTTCATGGCGCCTCCCGCTCCTTCGCCTACCGAAGGCGAGACTAGCTGTACGTCACATTTATCCGCGCCCGCGTCCGAGTCGTGGACGGGCCGCCGCGCACGCCCCGGCCGGGAGTGACGCTCATGATGCTCGATCGGCGGTGGTCAACTCGCGCAGGGCCACGTTGAGTTCGAGGACGTTCACCCCCGGCTCCCCCATGAAGCCGAGCACCCGGCCCTCCGTGTGCTGCTCGACCAGTGCGCGGACCCGCGCCACGGGCAGGTGGTTGCGGTCCGCGACCCGGTGGGTCTGGAGGCGCGCGTAGGCCGGTGAGATGTGCGGGTCGAGGCCCGAGCCGGAGGAGGTGACGGCGTCGGGCGGGATCTGGGCGGCGCGCACCTTGTACGTGGACGTGGAGTTGTCCGCGATGACGGCGGCCCTGGCGTCCTTGATCTGCTTGATCAGGTCGGGGTTGGCGCCGGAGAGGTTGGTGGCGCCGGACAGGATCAATGTGTACTGGGTGTTGACGCTGTTCGTGCCGAGTCCGTTCGAGGGCCGGGGCTGGAACCAGCGGAGGTCGGGCTTGCCGTCCTTGGTGCGGTAGGTCTGGCCGATGAGGGACGAGCCGACGACCTTGCCGTCGGAGGTGATCTCGGAGCCGTTGGCCCGGTGCGGGAAGGCGGCCTGGGCGACGCCGGTCACGGCGAGCGGGTACAGGACGCCGCAGACGACGGTGAGGAGGAGCAGGGCGCGCAGGCCCGCGCCGAGGAGCCGGCCGGTGGCGCGGAGGGAGGTGTGCATAGCCGATCAGCCGATTCCGGGGATGAGGGAGAGGAGCAGGTCGATGAGTTTGATGCCGATGAAGGGGGCGATCAGGCCGCCGAGCCCGTAGACGGAGAGGTTGCGGCGCAGAAGCCGGTCCGCGCTGACGGGGCGGTACTGGACGCCCTTGAGGGCGAGCGGGACGAGCGCGACGATGATCAGCGCGTTGAAGACGACCGCGGAGAGGATCGCGGAGTCCGGGCTGGACAGGCGCATGATGTTGAGCTTGTCGAGGCCCGGGTAGACAGCGGCGAACAGGGCCGGGATGATCGCGAAGTACTTGGCGACGTCGTTGGCTATGGAGAAGGTCGTCAATGCGCCTCGTGTGATCAACAGTTGCTTGCCGATCTCGACGATCTCGATGAGCTTGGTCGGGTTCGAGTCGAGGTCGACCATGTTGCCGGCCTCCTTCGCGGCCGACGTGCCGGTGTTCATGGCGACACCGACGTCCGCCTGGGCGAGGGCCGGGGCGTCGTTGGTGCCGTCACCGGTCATCGCGACGAGCTTGCCGCCCGCCTGCTCCCGCTTGATCAGCGCCATCTTGTCCTCGGGCGTGGCCTCGGCGAGGAAGTCGTCGACGCCCGCCTCGTCCGCGATGGCCTTCGCCGTCAGTGGGTTGTCGCCCGTGATCATGACGGTTCTGATGCCCATGCGGCGCAGTTCGTCGAAGCGTTCCCGCATGCCGTCCTTGACGACGTCCTTGAGGTGGACGACGCCGAGGACGCGGGCGCCGTCGGCGTCGTCCACGGCGACGAGGAGCGGGGTGCCGCCCGCCTCGGAGATCGCCTTGACGAGCCGGTCGGCGTCCCCAGCGGCTCCGGACGCCCGGCCGCCCCGCGCCTCGACCCAGGCGGCGACCGATCCCGCCGCGCCCTTGCGGATCGCGCGGCCCTCGACGTCGACGCCCGACATCCGGGTCTGCGCGGTGAACTCGACCCATTCGGCGCCGGTCAGCTCGCCCTGCCCGCGCTCGCGCAGCCCGTACCTCTCCTTGGCGAGGACCACGATGGAGCGGCCTTCGGGGGTCTCATCGGCCAGGGACGACAGTTGCGCGGCGTCGGCGAGTTCGGCCTCGGTGACGCCCTCGACCGGGACGAACTCCGCCGCCCTGCGGTTGCCGAAGGTGATGGTGCCGGTCTTGTCCAGCAGCAGCGTGGACACGTCACCGGCGGCCTCGACGGCGCGCCCGGACAGGGCGAGGACATTGCGCTGCACGAGGCGGTCCATGCCCGCGATGCCGATGGCGGAGAGCAGGGCGCCGATCGTGGTCGGGATGAGGCAGACGAGCAGGGCCACGAGGACGACCATGTCGAGGTGCGCGCCCGCGTACTGCGCGAACGGCGGCAGTGTGGCCACGGCGAGCAGGAACACGATGGTCAGCGAGGCGAGCAGGATGTTGAGCGCGATCTCGTTCGGCGTCTTCTGCCGGGCGGCGCCCTCGACCAGGTTGATCATGCGGTCGATGAACGTCTCCCCGGGCTTCGTCGTGATCTTGATGACGACGCGGTCGGAGAGCACCTTCGTCCCGCCGGTGACGGCCGAGCGGTCGCCGCCGGACTCGCGGATGACGGGCGCGGACTCGCCGGTGATCGCGGACTCGTCCACGGAGGCGACGCCCTCGACGACGTCACCGTCGCCGGGCACGACATCGCCCGCCTCGCAGACCACGAGGTCACCGACGCGCAGCTCGGTGCCGGGCACCCGTTCCTCGGCCGTTCCGTTCAGCCTGCGCGCCACCGTGTCGGTCTTGGCCTTGCGCAGGGTGTCGGCCTGCGCCTTGCCGCGCCCCTCCGCGACGGCCTCGGCGAGGTTGGCGAAGATCACCGTCAGCCAGAGCCAGGCGCTGATGGTCCAGCCGAACCAGTCGGCGGGGTGCGTGAAGGAGAACGCCGTCGTCAGGACCGAGCCGACGAGGACCACGAACATCACCGGGGACTTGATCATCGTCCGCGGGTGCAGCTTGCGGCAGGCGTCGGGGAGCGACTTCAGGAGCTGGACCGGGTCGAAGAGACCGGCGCCGACCTTGCTGTCCGTCGCAGGGGTGGCGGTGTCCATGACGGCCACGGTTCCCTCGGCTTTCTTCGTGTGTACGGTCATGAGGCGAGCCCTTCCGCGAGCGGGCCGAGCGCCAGGGCGGGGAAGAAGGTCAGCCCGGCGACGATCAGGACCGTGCCGACCAGCAGACCCGTGAACAGGGGTTTCTCGGTGCGCAGGGTGCCTGATGTGGCGGGGACCGGCCGCTGCTCGGCGAGCGAGCCGGCGAGCGCGAGCACGAACACCATCGGCAGGAACCGACCGAGCAGCATGGCGAGCCCGATGGTGGTGTTGAACCAGTCCGTGTCGGCGCTCAGGCCCGCGAAGGCGGAGCCGTTGTTGTTGGCGCCGGACGTGAACGCGTAGAGGATCTCGGAGAACCCGTGCGCGCCCCCGTTCAGCATGGAGTTCCTCGGTGTCGGTAGGGCCATGGAGAAGGCCGTGAGGACGAGGACGAGCGCCGGGGTGATCAACAGGTAGCAGGCGGCGAGCTTGATCTCGCGGGTGCCGATCTTCTTGCCGAGGTACTCGGGTGTGCGGCCGACCATGAGGCCCGCGAGGAACACGGCGATGACCGCCATGATCAGCATGCCGTAGAGGCCGGATCCGGTGCCGCCGGGCGCGATCTCGCCGAGCTGCATGCCCAGCAGGGTGAGGCCGCCGCCGAGGCCGGTGAAGGAGGAGTGGAAGGAGTCGACGGCGCCGGTCGAGGTCAGCGTCGTGGCGACGGCGAAGATCGACGAGCCGCCGATGCCGAACCGGTTCTCCTTGCCCTCCATGGCGCCGCCCGCGAGGTCGAACGCGGGTCCGTGGTGGGCGAACTCGGTCCACATCATCAGGCCGGTGAAGGCGACCCAGATCGTCGCCATCGTGGCGAGGATCGCGTAGCCCTGCCGGACCGAGCCGACCATGACGCCGAACGTGCGGGTGAGCGCGAACGGGATGACCAGGATGAGGAAGACCTCGAAGAGGTTGGTGAAGCCGTTCGGGTTCTCGAAGGGGTGGGCGGAGTTGGCGTTGAAGTAGCCGCCCCCGTTGGTGCCGAGCTCCTTGATGGCCTCCTGGGAGGCGACGGCGCCGCCGTTCCACTGCTGCGAGCCGCCCATGAACTGGCCGACCTCGTGGATGCCCGAGAAGTTCTGGAGCGCGCCACAGGCGACCAGGACGACCGCGCCGAGCGCCGCGATCGGTACAAGGATGCGGATGACACCGCGTACCAGGTCGGCCCAGAAGTTGCCCAGTTCGCCGCTGCGGGTCCGGGCGAAGCCGCGGACGAGCGCGACGGCGACGGCGATACCCACGGCGGCCGAGACGAAGTTCTGCACCGCGAGGCCGCCGGTCTGCACGACGTGGCCCATGGCCTGTTCGCCGTAGTACGACTGCCAGTTGGTGTTGGCGACGAAGGACGCGGCCGTGTTGAACGCCTGGTCCGGGTCGATCGACCGGAAGCCGAGCGAGCCGGGCAGCGCGCCCTGGAGGCGCTGGAGGAGGTAGAGGAACAGGACGCTCACGGCGGAGAACGCGAGGACGCCGCGCAGATACGCGGTCCAGCGCATCCGCGTGTCCGGGTCGGCGCCGATGCCCTTGTAGATCCATCTCTCCACCCGGAGGTGCTTCTGCGAGGAGTAGACCCGGGCCATGTGGTCACCGAGCGGACGGTGGGCCAGGGCGAGCGCCGCGACAAGGGCGAGGAACTGCAGCGCTCCGGCGAGTACGGGGCTCATGTCGGCGCTCAGAACCTCTCCGGACGGATGAGGGCGAGGACGAGATAGCCGAGCAGGGCGACGGCCACGACGAGCCCGACGACATGTTCGGGGGTCACAGCTTGGTCACCCCCTTGGCGACGAGGGCCACCAGCGCGAAGACCGCGACCGTGGTGACGACGAAGGCCAGATCGGCCATCGTGGGCTCCCGGATGAGGTGCGAGGACGGACAGGGACGGAACGGCTCGAACGGTTCGGGCGGTATGAGCCGTTTGCACTGCTCGGACTGCTCGCACTGCTCGTACTGCTCGAACTGCTTGAACGGTTCGAGCAAACATCCGCTCGTGGCCGGTTCCGGTCCCTGTTGACGCCTCCCATACGGGGACGTGCGCGCCCTTGACGCCTCCCTTACGCCGCCGCCGGAGGTCAGGCGCCCACGTACTCCGCCAAGTGCTGCCCCGTGAGGGTCTTGCGGTCAGCGACCAGGTCCGCCGGGGTGCCCTCGAAGACGACCTTGCCGCCGTCGTGTCCCGCGCCGGGGCCGAGGTCGATGATCCAGTCCGCGTGCGCCATGACGGCCTGGTGGTGCTCGACGGCGATGACCGACTTGCCGGAGTCGACGAGCCGGTCGAGCAGGCCGAGCAGTTGCTCGACGTCGGCCAGGTGCAGCCCGGCGGTCGGCTCGTCGAGGACGTACACGCCGCCCTTCTCCCCCATGTGCGCGGCCAGCTTGAGCCGCTGGCGCTCGCCGCCGGAGAGCGTGGTCAGGGGCTGGCCGAGCGTGAGGTAGCCGAGGCCGACGTCGTTCAGGCGCTCCAGGATCTTGTGCGCGGCCGGGGTGCGGGCGTCGCCCGCGCGGAAGAACTCCTCGGCCTCGGCCACGGACATCGCCAGGACCTCGCTGATGTCGCGGCCGCCGAGGCGGTACTCAAGGACGGAGGCGTCGAACCGCTTGCCGTCGCACTCCTCGCAGGTCGTGGCGGTCCCCGCCATCATCCCCAGGTCGGTGTAGACGACACCGACGCCCTTGCAGGTGGGGCAGGCGCCCTCGGAGTTGGCGCTGAAGAGGGCGGGCTTGACGCCGTTGGCCTTGGCGAACGCCTTGCGGACCGGGTCGAGCAGGCCGCTGTACGTGGCCGGATTGCTGCGCCGCGAGCCGCGGATCGCGCTCTGGTCGACCGAGACGACGCCCTCGCCCGCCGGGATCGACCCGTGCACGAGCGAACTCTTGCCGGATCCGGCGACCCCGGTGACGACGGTCAGGACGCCGAGCGGGATGTCGACGTCCACGTCCTGCAGATTGTGCGTGGAGGCGCCGCGGATCTCCAGGGCGCCGGTCGGCTTGCGGACGGTGTCCTTGACGGCGGCCCGGTCGTCGAAGTGGCGTCCGGTGACGGTGTCGGCGGCCCGCAGCCCCTCCACGGTCCCCTCGAAGCAGACGCTGCCGCCGCCCGAACCGGCCCCGGGCCCCAGGTCCACGACATGGTCGGCGATCGCGATCATCTCCGGCTTGTGCTCCACGACGAGCACGGTGTTGCCCTTGTCGCGCAGGCGCAGCAGCAGCTCATTCATCCGCTGGATGTCGTGCGGGTGCAGTCCGGTCGTCGGCTCGTCGAAGACGTACGTGGTGTCGGTGAGGGACGAGCCGAGGTGGCGGATCATCTTGACGCGCTGCGCCTCACCGCCGGACAGGGTGCCGGAGGGCCGGTCGAGGGAGAGGTAGCCGAGGCCGATCTCCACGAACGACTCCAGGGTCTGCTGGAGCGATTCGAGCAGTGGGGCGACCGAGGGCTCCTTCAGTTCGCGCACCCAGGTGGCGAGGTCGCGGATCTCCATGGCGCAGGCGTCGGCGATGCTGATGCCCTTGATCTTGGAGGAACGTGCGCCCTCGTTGAGCCGGGTGCCCTCGCACTCCGGGCAGACGGCGAAGGTGACGGCGCGCTCGACGAAGGCGCGGATGTGCGGCTGGAGCGAGTCGATGTCCTTGGAGAGCATCGATTTCTGGATGCGCGGAATCAACCCTTCGTACGTGAGGTTGATCCCGTCAACCTTGATCTTCGTGGGCTCCTTGTGGAGCAGGTCGTGCAGTTGCCGCTTGGTGAAGCGGGCGATCGGCTTGTCCGGCGGGAAGAAGCCGCAGCCGGTGAAGATGCGGCCGTACCAGCCGTCCATGCTGTAGCCGGGGATGGTGAGCGCGCCCTCCTCCAGCGACTTGCTGTCGTCGTACAGGGCGGTCAGGTCGATGTCGGAGACCGAGCCGCGACCCTCGCAGCGCGGGCACATGCCGCCGGTGATGCTGAAGCTGCGGCGCTCCTTGACGTTCTGGCCGCCGCGCTTGACGGTCACCGCGCCGGCGCCGGAGATCGAGGCGACGTTGAAGGAGAACGCCTTGGGGGAGCCGATGTGCGGGGTGCCGAGGCGGCTGAAGAGGATGCGCAGCATGGCGTTGGCGTCGGTGGCTGTGCCGACGGTGGAGCGCGCGTCGGCGCCGAGCCGTTGTTGATCAACGGTGATCACTGTGGTCAAGCCGTCGAGGACGTCCACCTCGGGGCGGGCCAGCGTCGGCATGAAGCCCTGGACGAAGGCGCTGTACGTCTCGTTGATCAACCGTTGCGACTCGGCGGCGATGGTGTTGAAGACCAGGGAGCTCTTGCCCGAGCCGGAGACCCCGGTGAAGACGGTCAGCCGTCGCTTGGGCAGTTCGACGCTGACGTCCTTGAGGTTGTTCTCCCGCGCCCCGTACACCCGGATCAGATCGTGACTGTCGGCCACGTGCTGCCCCGCCTGCGGCGTATCGGTCTTCCTGGCCTTAGTGGTCATCATGCTCTCCATACGTCGGGCGACCCGGCTGGGAGCAGTATCCACGGGGCGGACGCGGGGAGGCTTCTCCGTTCCTGACGGATTTCGGCCACGGGAGCCGCGGTGGGAGCGGTGCGGTGCGGCCCCTTACTTCTTCTTCGGATCGTGGCCCCAGTTCATGAGGGAGTACCGCCAGCGGGTGTCCGTGACGTCCCCGGAGGGGCGCTGTTTCATGTGACGGTGCACATAGCCGACGACTTTTCGCATATGCGCGATGTCGTCGTCGGTGAGGTCGCCCTTTTTCTTCTCCTGCAAGGCGATGATGCGGCGACCGGAGGCGTGTCCGACGCTCTCACCGCCGCCGTCGGACTGGCCGACGCTCTTGGACTCGTCGGTGTCGAGCCATTTCTTCAGGGCGGACGGGGTCATGTTGACGACCTCGCCGAACTCCTTGATGGTGCCCTCGCGGTCGTCGTCGCTTTTCCCGCTCATCAGCCGTTGTTCTTCTTGTGCAGGGCTTCCGGCTTGTGCACGGCGTTCTTTCCGGACTTGTCGCTGGTGACTTCGTACTGCGGCTCTTCCTTGGACGCCTTGACGGTACGGCCCGCCGCCTCCGTGTTCTTGGTGATCTTCTTCTCCACCTTCCCCGGGACGTCCTGCCCGTGACTGCTCCAGGTGACTTTGTCGCCCTTGCTGAGATTCTTCTTTTTGGCCATGCCACCCACTCTCCCGCCCTTCGGCGTCCGCCGCATTCCGGCGACGACAGCGGCCCGGCCGCACCCGGCGGCAGGGGGCCGAACGGGTCCACCCCACCCCCGCTCCACCCGGAAAGCGCTCTCCCTCGCGGACGTGCGTTCGACCGCGTGTTGCCTGGGGGAACGTCGCGCCCCCCGCGCTCCGGATCGCGTCTCAGAACTTGCGCACGAGTTCCACACATCCCCTCTACACGGCGGCGCTGATGGTCTAGATTGACCGTGCTCCACATGTGGACACGACGCGACAAATGACGATCTATAAGTCGGGTGTCAGGGACAGCCTGCGGGTGGGTCCCCGGCGCCAGGCGTGGGGGTGATCATTCTTCGGGCCCGGACCTGGGCCCCGGGTGTGGGGAGCATCCGGGGATCCGGCGGGTTCCGCACACCTTGGCGCCCTGGCGGGCCGTGAGAGATCACTGCCGCCCGGGCGAGGTGTTCAAACGACGCTGCTCAGCCGAAATGTCATGCGCGGAAGGCCGAGAACCGCCTTCCGGGGGGAAGAACAGTGCGGCGCGGAAGGCGGGGGCCTTCCGCTGAACGGAACAGTGCGGCACGGGGGGCAGAGCCTCCCGGGGGGAGAACACAGTGCGGGGGGCGGGGGCGCCTCCTGGGGGGGAGGAACCGTGTGGAGCGAACATGTCGAGCCCACTGGTGACCTGGGGGGGTCAGTGCAACAGGGGGAATTAGTAAGCCCGTTACCGCCGGCGCGCGGGCGGCTGGGGAGCGGGACACTCAGTCAGCCCGCGACCGACTGGGAGCAGCGGTACCGGCGTACGGTGATCATCAGCGACACGGCGGCGACGGCCGTGGTGGTGGCGTCGATAGGCCAGTTCTTCGGGGCGCGGGACGCGGCCAACTGGCATGAGAAGTGGGGCATCCTCGCCTTCGGCACCGAGTTGCTGGTGCTCGCCTCGCTCGCGCTGAGCCGGGCCTGGGCGCCCGCGGTGCTCGGCCAGGGCGCCGAGGAGTTCCGCCGGTTCGGCCGCTCGCTGTTCACGGCGACCGTCGTCCTCGCGCTCGGCGGGATAGCGCTGACCTCGCGCAACATCAAGCTCTGGATATTCGTCGCGATCCCCGCGATCGCGGTCACCACGATGACCGCCCGCTATCTGCTCCGCCTGTGGCTGCACAAGCAGCGCAAGGAGGGGCGTTGCCTCAGACCGGTTCTCGCGGCCGGCTCCCCGGCGACCGTGCACGACCTGATCACCCGCACCCGTAAGTTCCCGCACCTCGGCTGGCGCGTGGAGGCGGTGTGCACGCCCGACGGACTCGGGCCGGACAACGACCAGTTGGACGGCGTTCCGGTCGTCGGCCGCCTCTCCGACGTCGCGAACCACGTCCACCGCGACGGCTACCGCGTCGTCGCCGTCACCCCCGACGCGCACTGGTCGCCCGACAGCCTTCAGCGCCTCGCCTGGAACCTGGAGGGCAGCGACGCCGAGATGGTCGTCGCCCCGGTCCTGATGGAGGTCGCGGGCCCGCGCCTGCACGTCGACGCCGTACTGGGCATCCCGCTCCTGCGCGTGAGCATGCCCGCCTTCACCGGTGGCCGCCGGGTCATCAAGGGCGTCGTGGACCGGCTCGGCGCGGCGGCGCTGATCCTGTTCTTCGCGCCGGTGATGGTGGTGGTCGCGCTGCTCGTCGTCGCGGACAGCCGGGGCGGGGCGGTCTACCGCCAGCGCCGGGTCGGCAAGGACGGCCAGGAGTTCACGATCTTCAAGTTCCGCACCATGGTCGCCGACGCCGACCGGGTGCGCGCCGAGCTCGCCGACCAGAACGAGGGCGCGGGCCTGCTGTTCAAGATGCGCCGGGATCCGCGGGTGACCCGGGTGGGTGGCGTCCTGCGCAAGTACTCGCTCGACGAACTCCCGCAGCTGTTCAACGTGTTGACGGGATCCATGTCGCTCGTCGGGCCGCGCCCTCCGCTGCCGGAGGAGTCGGCCGCGTACGGGCCGGACATCCGGCGGCGGCTCCTGGTGAAGCCGGGGCTGACCGGGCTGTGGCAGATCAGCGGGCGCAGTGACCTGCCGTGGGAGGAGGCGGTCCGCCTCGACCTGCGGTACGTGGAGGACTGGTCGCTCGCCCTGGACTCGGTGATCTTGTGGAAGACGCTGCGCGCGGTACTCCGGGGACAGGGAGCGTACTGAGACGCAAGGGGGGCTGCGGCACAACTGCCCAGTCGGCGCAAGGAGATCGCAGACCGTCAGGGTCTGCTTGGGGGGGAGGAACAGGACATGAGAGTCAGCGTCTTAGGACTGGGCTACGTGGGGTGTGTGTCGGCGGCGTGCCTGGCCGCGTCGGGCCACGAGGTCATCGGTGTCGACGTGAGCAAGGTCAAGGTCGACCTCGTCAACGACGGCAAGGCGCCGGTCGTCGAGGAGCGGATCGGTGACATCGTCGCGGAGGCGGTGGGCAGCGGCAGGCTGCGCGCCACCGACGACGTGCGCGACGCGATCCTGAACAGTGACGTGTCGCTGGTGTGCGTGGGGACGCCGTCCGAACCGAACGGCAGTCTGTGCACCACCTATCTGGAGCGGGTCGCCGAGCAGATCGGGGCGGCGCTCGCGGAGCGGGAGGGGCGGCACACCGTCGTGTTCCGCTCCACCATGCTGCCGGGCACCTGCATGGGCCTGCTCGTGCCGATCCTGGAGAAGCACGCCGGCACCGCCGGGGTGGACTTCGGGGTGGCGGTCAACCCGGAGTTCCTGCGCGAGGGCACGAGCGTGCGGGATTACTTCGATCCGCCGAAGACCGTCATCGGCCAGATCGACGACGCCAGCGGTGACGTGGTCGCCTCGCTGTACGAGGGGCTGCCCGGCGAGGTGTTCCGGGTGGACGTCCCCGTCGCCGAGGCGATCAAGTACGCGGACAACGCCTTCCACGGCCTGAAGATCGGCTTCGCGAACGAGCTGGGCGCCGTCTGCCAGGCGCTCGGGGTCGACTCCCACCAGGTGATCGACGTGTTCCTGGCCGACCGCAAGCTGAACGTCAGCCCCGCCTATCTGCGCCCCGGTTTCGCCTTCGGCGGCTCCTGCCTGCCCAAGGACCTGCGCAGCCTGGTCCACGCGGCGCGGCGCGCGGACGTGTCGGTGCCGATCCTGTCCCACGTGCTGCCGTCCAACGAGGACCACTTGCAGCGCGCGGTGGAGCTGGTGGAGCGCACCGGCAGGCGGAAGGCGGGCCTGTTCGGGCTGTCGTTCAAGCCCGGCACCGACGATCTGCGCGAGAGCCCGCTGGTCGAGCTGGCCGAGCGGCTCTACGGCAAGGGCTACGACCTGAAGATCTACGACGCCAACGTGAGCCTGTCCCGGCTGCTCGGCGCGAACCGCGAGTACATCGAGACCCGCCTCCCGCACCTCGCGCAGTTGCTCGCGGACTCCGTCGAGGAGGTCCTCGACCACGCCGACGTGTGCCTGGTCGGCACGAAGGACCCGGACGTTCTCTCGGCGCTGCCGCACGGCGACGGCGGCCCGGTGATCGTCGATCTCATCCGCCTTCCCGACGCGGAGACGCGCCGGACCGAACCGGGGTACGTGGGCCTTGCTTGGTGACACAGCACGTGCAAGTGGCAATGAGGGCCGGGGGCGGCGTGCGCTGATCCTGGTCGAGAACCTGTCGGTGCCGTTCGACCGGCGGGTGTGGCAGGAGTGCCTGACCCTGCGCGACGCGGGGTGGGAGGTGCACGTCATCTGCCCGCAGGGCACGAAACGGGACACCGAGGCGGAGGCGGAGATCGACGGGGTGCGGATCCACCGCTACCCGCTGCGCGCCGCCACGGGCGGCCCGGCCGGTTATCTGCGCGAGTACGGGGCGGCGCTGTGGCACACGGCGCGGCTCGCCCGCAAGGTCGGCCCGGTCCATGTGGTGCACGCGTGCAACCCGCCCGACCTGCTGTTCCTGCCCGCTCTGCGGCTGAAGCGGCTCGGCGCGCGGTTCGTCTTCGACCAGCACGACCTGGTGCCGGAGCTGTACCTGTCCCGGTTCGACCGGGGCGAGGACCTGCTCTACCGGGCCGTGCGGGGCCTTGAGCGGCTCACGTACCGGGCGGCGGACATCGTCCTCGCGACGAACGAGAGCTACAAGGACGTCGCGGTGCGCCGCGGCGGCAAGCGTCCCGAGGACGTGTTCGTGGTGCGCAGCGCGCCGCAGATCGAGCGGTTCCAGCCGGTGCCGCCCGAGCCGGAGCTGAAGCGCGGCAAGCCCCATCTGCTGTGCTACCTCGGGGTGATGGGCCCGCAGGACGGGGTGGACTACGCCCTGCGGGCGCTGGCGAAGCTCCGGGACGAGCTCGGCCGGACCGACTGGCACGCGGTGTTCGTCGGCGGCGGTGACGCCTTCGACGCGATGGTGGAGCTCTCGGAGCGGCTCGGGCTGTCGGACCAGGTGCAGTTCACGGGGCGGATACCCGACGCCGATCTGGTGCGCTATCTGTCGACGGCGGACGTGTGCCTCTCCCCCGACCCGCGCAACCCGCTCAACGACGTGTCGACCATGAACAAGGTCCTGGAGTACATGGCGATGGGCCGGCCGATCGTCTCGTTCGAGCTGCGGGAGGCACGGGTCTCCGCCGGGGACGCCGCCCTGTACGCGCCGGCGAACGACGAGGCGGAGTTCGCCCGGCTCGTCGCGCAGCTCATGGACGACCCGGAGCGGCGCGCGGAGATGGGCAAGATCGGACAGGAGCGGATCAGCGGGCGGCTGTCCTGGCGGAACTCGCAGCAGTCGCTGCTGGCCGCCTACGACGCTGCCTGCCGCGGCCGGACAGGGAGGAGGCCGCGCCGTTGAGCGAGGACACCATACGCCTGGCGACCGTCGGGCGGATTCTCCGCCGGCGTTGGCGGCTCCTCACCCTGCTCGCGCTGGTGGGGGCGGTCGTCGGCCTCGGCGCGTCCCTGTTGTTCCCACCGAGCTTCACGACGTCGACGTCGATCCTCATGGCGGGGCAGTGGGAGGAGCGCGAGCTTTTGACCCAGGTGGAGGTCGCGACGAGCTCGGCCGTGGTCGACCGCTCGGCCGCCGCGCTGAAGTGGCCCGGGGTCAGCGGCACCGATCTGCAGGACCAGGTGAGCGCCAAGGCGGCGGACGGGAACATCATCAAGATCACGGGTACGGCGGACACGCCGGAGAAGGCGCAGCGCCTGTCCGACCAGGTGGCGCAGCAGTTCGTCGGCTTCGCCTCGCGGATCGGCAGCGACGAGACCGACTCCGACGACGCGGAGATGGGGCCCGAGGCGCTGCGCAAGCAGGTCGCGCAGACCAACCGCCGCATCAGTGAGCTGGCCGACTCTGCGGACCCTGGGCAGACCGTGGAGGGCGTGCAGGCCCGTACGGAGCTGGAGAAGCTGCGGACGGCGCTGCAGGACGCCATGAAGAAGCTGGAGGAGGCCGATCCGGCGATCGGGGCCAAGAACAGCATGGTCGTGATGGGTCCGGCGGCGAAGCCGACGAGCGAGGCGCCGCCCACGCGGGTGCAGCTCATCGCCGGCGGGGCGCTGCTGTTCCTGCTCGTCGCGGTCATCGCGCATCTGACGGCCGCCCGGATGAACCGCCGTCTGCGCACCGAGGCGGAGATCGCCGCCGCGCTGGGCTCGACGGCGATCGGGACGGTCGACGTGCCGGACGGCCACGGCGCCGAGCCGGTGCGGGCGGCGGGGCTGCGGCCCCGTGTCCGCCGCTTCCTCGGCCTTGACACGCGCTGGGACACGCCTGCCCCGCACACCTCGGGCGACGAGACGAGCAGGCGGGTCCGCTACCGGCGTGTGTGCATGCGTCTGCGGCATCAACTGCCGGTGCCGAGAAGGCTGCTGATCGTCGTCCCGGAGGGTGACGGCGTCGCCCGCCGGGCCGCGGGGCAGCTCGTCACCGAGGCGAAGAACGATCCGCTGCTGCGGGTCGTGGAGGTCTCGGTGGACCATCCGATGGTGCCGGACCGGGAGGCCGAGTCCGGTGTCCTGGTGGTGCTCAGCGCGGGCGCCTGGACCGCGGACGAGCTGACCGGCATCGCCTCGGCGTGCGCGGACGGCGGCCACGAGGTCGTCGGTGTCGTCGTCGCGGGCGAGGTCCGCGCCCGGCCCGCGCGCTCCGCCGACCAGCCTCCGGAGAGCGCCACGCTGGCGCTCGCGGTGCGCGGCCACGCGACGGGAGGTCCCGTGTGATGACCAGCACGACTGCGGAGTCGTCGCCCACCCCTCCGCTCCTCGACCTGCACGCCCTGGTGGTGGCGGTGCGCAGACGCCGTCGCCTGTGGTGCTCGCTCGCCGTCCTCGGGTTCCTGGCCGGCGCGGCGTTCGCGGTGCTCATGCCGCCGGCGCCGAGCGCGACGACGAAGCTCCTGGTCGCGCACGCGGAGGACCAGCCGAACGACACCGGCACCCTGATCCGTACGGATGTGGAGGTGCTCGGTACCACCCGGATCGCCGACCGGGCGCTGAAGGCGCTCAAGTCTTCGGAGAAGCCCGAGGACTTCCTGAAGGAGTACGCGGGCAGGGGCCTGACCAACAACGTCCTCCAGATCGACGTGACGGGTGAGACGGACGCGCAGGCGGTGGCCCGTGCGAAGGCGCTGGCCGACGCGTTCGTCGCCGACCATGTACAGCGGATGCGGGAGACCGCGAAGGCCGAGGCCAAGGCGCTGCTCGACCAGCGCGACCGGATGCAGAAGGAGCTGGCCGAGGTCAACGACGAGATCGGCGGCCGGTCCCCGGACACCGATCCGGCGAACTCGGCGAGCATCGAGTCCCTCTTCGCCCGCCGCGCCGAGCTGAACTCCCGTATCGCCGACTTCAACCAGCGCGCGGAGGAGGCGCGCGTCGGCACGCCCCGGCTGATCGCGGGGACGCAGATCGTGGACGATCCGCGCGCGGTGGCGCACTCGCTGCCGAAGGCCGCCGCGACCAACGCGGCGATCGGGCTCGTCCTGGGGCTGGTCCTCGGGCTCGCGCTCTCCGCGGTCGGCGTGGTGGTGGCCGACCGGCCCGTCCTGCGCCGGGAGATCGCCACGAACCTGGGCGCCTCCGTCATCGCGGAACTGCCGCACGGCTCGGGCCGGTTGTGGCAGCGCAAGCGGACCAGGTCGGCCCGTGAACGTCTCACGACGACGCTGGCCCGTACGGTGCGCGGTTCGGCGGAGCCGCTGTCGCTCCTGGAACTGGGCAGCGCCCGCGCCACCAGCGTCATCGCGCTGAACCTGGCGGGTGCGCTCGCCGCCGACGGGCCGCTGGTGGTCGTCGACGGGCTGCCCGGTACGGAGCTGGCGAAGGCCCGCGCGCAAGCGGGCGGGCCCAACGTGATCACCGGTGCGCAGGCGGCGTCGCTGACGCCGCAGGACCGGCGGATCGGCGTCGGCTCGGTCGCGCCGGGCACCGCCTGGACCGACCTTCAGTACCTCGGCAGCCAGACCGTGCTCGTGGTACGGGCCGGGCACGCCAGTGCCGCCTGGCTGCACACGGTCGCGCGGCAACTCGCCGACCAGCACATCCCCGTGCTCGGTGTCGTCCTCATCGACCCCGATCCGCGGGACCGGACCGACGGCACGCTCTGGGACGGCCTGCACACCGCGCTGCGCGGGCAGAGCGAGCGTCTTGCCCGGCAGCAGAACAAGACGGTGCAGCGGCGCGCCGAGCGCGTGCCCATGTGGGCCGCGCGGGTCCCGGACAGCGACCAGGAGGCGCGGTAAGTCATGTGTGGCATCGCAGGCACGTACCGGTGGCCGGACGGGAAGGCCGTCACCGACCGGCTCACCGACATCCTCGCCCACCGGGGCCCGGACGGGGCGGGGCGCTACCGCCACTCCGTCACGGGCGACGGTGAGGTGCACCTCGGGCACCGTCGGCTCTCGATCATCGACCTGTCGGAGACGGGCGCCCAGCCGATGGTCTCGGACGGGCTCGCCCTGACGTACAACGGCGAGCTGTACAACGCGCCGGAGCTGCGGGCCGAGCTGGCCGCGTCCGGCGTCCGCTTCCGTGGCACCTCCGACACCGAGGTGCTCCTGGAGGCGTGGCGGCGCTGGGGCACGGAGTGCCTGCCCCGCCTGCGCGGCATGTTCGCGTTCGGGGTCTTCGACGAGCGGACCGGTGATCTGACGCTGGTGCGGGACCAGCTGGGCATCAAGCCGCTGTTCTTCCTGCGGCGCGGCGAGGGCCTGGTCTTCGCCTCGGAGCTGAAGGCGCTGGCGACCGCGACCGGCGGCGCCCTGGACGTGGACCCGGCGGCGCTCGTCGCCTCGCTCCTCTACTACTGGGTGCCGGACTCGCGGTGCGCGTACCGCGAGGCGGAGAAGCTGCCGCCGGGGAGCTGGCTGACGTGCCGGGCGGACGGGCGGGTGGAGCGCGGCCGGTTCTGGCATCTGCGGGACGTCGCGGCGGAGGGGCAGGAGCGGGCGCGGGCCGGGGAGATCCCGGACTTGGCGGCGATCATCGAGGGGTCGACACGGCAGCACCTGCTCTCGGACGTGCCGGTGGCGACGTTCCTGTCGGGCGGGCTCGACTCCAGCTATCTGACGGCGCTCGCGGCGCGCGACCGGCCGGGGATCTCGGCTTACACGATCGGGTTCCGCGCGGAGGACGCCAAGTTCGAGGCGATGCCGGACGATCTGCGCTACGCGCGGCAGGTCGCGGAGCGGTTCGGGGTCGATCTGCACGAGATCGAGATCGCGCCGAACGTGCTCGACCTGCTGCCGGAGATGACGTACCACCTGGACGAGCCGATCGGTGACCCGGCGGCGATCAACACGTATCTGATCTGCTCGGCCGCCCGGGAGGCCGGGGTCAAGGTGATGCTGTCGGGGATGGGCGCCGACGAGCTGTTCGCGGGGTACCGCAAGCACCTCGCGAATCTGCTCGCCCTGCGCTACCAGCGGGTTCCGGGGCCGCTGCGGCGCGGCGTTTCGGCGGCGGTGGACCGGCTGCCGGTCGCCTCGGCCACGCGCGGCTACCGGTCGGTGCGGTTCGCGAAGCGGTTCCTGTCCTTCGCGGATCTGCCGGAGGAGACGGCGTTCCGGCGCAGCTACACCATGTACGACCAGGACGAACTGCTCGCCCTGGTCAACCCCGACCTGGCCGGGACGGTCGACGACGTGCTGACCGAGCACGCGGACGTCTACGAGGACAACGCGCTCGACGACTTCGTCAACCGCATGTGCCTGGGCGACGCCCGGATGTTCCTGCCGGGCCTGAACCTCACCTACACGGACCGGTCCAGCATGGCCGCGTCGACCGAGGTCCGGGTGCCGTACGTGGACGTCGAGGTGGTCAAGGCCGCCTTCACCTTCCCCGGCGAGCGGAAGATCGCCGGGCGGCAGGGCAAGGCCGTCCTCAAGGAGGCCGCCGCGACGGTCCTGCCGGACGAGATCGTGTACCGGCCCAAGGGCCTGTTCAGCGCGCCGCTGCGGGCCTGGATGAGCCGGGACCTGGCGCCGCTCGTGCGTGAGGTGATCAACGACGGCGTGCTCGTCAACTCCGGTTTCCTGCGCCGTGACGCGCTGGCCCGGATGGTCGCCGAGGACGCCTCCGGACAGCGGGACTTCTCCAAGCACCTATGGCATGTGCTGACCCTCGAGTACTGGTATCGCGGCGCGACCTCCGGCTCCGGCCGGAGCCGGGCGGCCTGAGAACAAGCGTGAACACAAGAGGAGCTCGGGTGAAACAGGTTGTGCAGAACTACAAGAGCGGCGAACTCGCGCTGCTCGACGTCCCCGCGCCGGGGTGCAAGCCGGGCGGCGTCCTCGTACGCAGCGCCTTCTCGCTGATATCGACCGGTACCGAGCTGATGAAGGTCTCCGAGGCCGGCATGTCGATGGTGGGCAAGGCCCGCTCGCGCCCGGACCAGGTCGCCAAGGTCATGCAGAGCGTCGCCGCCAACGGGGTGCCCGCCACCTACCGCAAGGTGATGGGCAAGCTCGACTCGTACACGCCGCTCGGCTACTCGCTGTGCGGGATCGTCGAGCAGGTCGGCGCGGGCGTCGACGACGTGAAGGTCGGTGACGTGGTGGCGTGCGCGGGCAACGAGCACGCGCTGCACGCCGAGGTGAACTGGGTCCCGAAGAACCTGTACGTCCCGGTGCCGGAGGGTCTCGCCCCGCGCCACGCGGCCTTCGGCACGGTCGGCTCGATCGCGATGCAGGGCGTCCGCCAGGGCGAGCCGCAGCTCGGTGAGGTGGCCCTGGTCATCGGCCTCGGGCTGATCGGACAGTTGGTGGTGCAACTCCTGACCGCCTCGGGCGTCCGCGTCGTCGGCGCCGACCCGGACCCGGAGCGGTGCGCGCTCGCCGAGCGGGCGGGCGCCGACGCCTGCGGCGACCCCGGCTCCGACGCCGTGAAGGCCGCCGTCGCCGAACTCACCGACGGCCACGGCGTGGACCAGGTGTACCTGGCCGCCGGTGGCTCCAGCAACCAGCCGGTCGAGCTGGCCGCCGAGCTGGCCCGGGACCGGGGCCGCGTCGTCGACATCGGCAAGTGCCGCCTGGACCTCCCGTGGAACGCGTACTACGAGAAGGAGCTGGACGTCCGCTTCTCGCGCTCCTACGGCCCCGGGCGTTACGACCCCTCGTACGAACTGGAGGGGCGCGACTACCCGATCGGCTACGTGCGCTGGACCGAGCGCCGCAACCTGGCGTGCTTCCTCGACCTGGTCGCCCGCGGGCGCGTCGACGTGGAGCCCCTCATCTCCCACATCGCCGAGTTCGACGACGCCGTGGAGACGTACCAGAGCCTCAAGGACGGCGAGCTGAAGGCGGTCGCGGTCCTCTTCCGCTACCCCGGGCAGCCGACGGAGGCGGTGGAGCCGAAGCCGGCCGAGGTCACCGTGCCCGCCGTGCGGCGCGGCGCCGCCGTGCCGGACCGGGCGCGAGCCGCCGGGTCGCCCGTGCGCTGCGCGTTCATCGGCGCCGGGAACTACGCCTCCTCGATGCTCCTGCCCCATCTGGCCGGGCGCGACGGCGTGGAGCTGGCCACCGTCGTCACCACGACCGCGCTGTCCGCCGCCAACGCGCAGCGCAAGTTCGGCTTCGCCGAGGCCACCACCGACCTCGACGCGGTCCTCGGCGACAAGACCGTCGACGCCGTCTTCGTCGTCACCCGGCACAGCTCGCACGCCGAGCTGACCCAGCGGGCGCTGCGCGCGGGCAAGGCCGTCTTCGTGGAGAAGCCCCTCGCGCTCACCGAGGAGGAGCTGGCGAGCGTCCTCGCGACGGTCGAGGAGACCGGCAACGACCGGTTGCAGGTCGGCTTCAACCGCCGTTTCGCACCCCTGCTCCAGGAGGCGAAGCAGCAGTTCGGCGCCCGGACGGGCCCGGCCAGCCTGCGCTACCTGGTCAACGCGGGCCGCCTCGACCACGGCAGCTGGTATCTGCGCCAGTCCACCGAGGGCTCCCGGTTCGCGGGCGAGGGCGGGCACTTCATTGACACGGCGAGCTGGCTCCTCGGCGCCGACCCCGAGTCGGTGTACGCGACCGCCACACCCGGCGGCGAGGACCTCCAGGTCCAGCTCCGCTACCCCGACGGGTCCACCGCCACCATCAGCTACGTCACCACCGGCTCCTCCGGCTTCCCCAAGGAGACCCTCGACCTGATCGCGGACGGCAAGGTGCTGCGCCTCGACGACTTCGTACGGGCGTCGGTCTACGGCCGCAAGAAGTGGGTCAGCTCGCGGCTGCCGAAGGCCCGCGACAAAGGGCAGAACGCCGAACTCGCCGCGTTCGTCCGGGCCGTACGGACCGGCGGGCCCATGCCCGTACCGCTGGAGTCCCTCGCCGCGACCACGGCGGCGACGCTCGCCGTGCGGGCAGGACTCGCGGGCGGCGCGCCCGTGACGCTCGCGAGGTCGCCGCGATGACCATGAGCCCCACCTGGTACCTGCGGCGCCTGTCCCGGATGGGCCCGCGGGAGGTCGGCGGACGCGCCGCCGACGCCGCCCGCAGGCGGCAGTGGCGCGCCGCGCCGCCGCACAGCCCGGCCGTGACCGGCGCCCGGTTCACCGTCGCGCTGCCCGCGGGCGCCCTCGACGCCGTGGCGCCGGACGCCGCGAAGCGGCTGCTCGCCGAGGCCGACCGGCTGATGGTCGGGCAGGCCGAGTTCTTCGGCGTGGTCCGCGACGACCTCGTGGACCCGGACTGGTGGTACGACCCGAAGACCGGGCGCCGGGCCCCCGACGGCTACGCCTTCGACGTGCCCTACCGCAGCGAGGACACGGTCGGCGACATCAAGCAGATCTGGGAGCCGTCGCGCCACCAGTACCTGACCGTGCTCGCCGCCGCCTACGCGGTCAGCGGCGACGAGCGGTACGCCGAGCGCGTCGCCGCGCACCTGGAGTCCTGGTGGGCGGCGAACCCGCCGCTGCGCGGGGTGCACTGGGTCAGCGGCATCGAGCTGGGCATCCGGCTCCTTTCGTGGGTGTGGGTGCGGCGGCTGCTCGACGGGTGGCGGGGCGCGCCCGCGCTGTTCGAGGAGAACCCGGTGGCGGTCGAGCAGATCTGGCACCACCAGCGCTGGCTGGCCGCCTTCCCGAGCCGGGGCTCGTCGGCCAACAACCACGTCATCGCGGAGGCGGCCGGGCAGTTCGCGGCGGCCTGCGCCTTCGACTGGTTCCCGTCCTCCCCGCGCTGGCGCGGCGACGCGCTGCGCTCCCTGGACCGGAACCTGCGCGCCAACACCTACCTCTCCGGGCTCAACCGCGAGCTGGCCTCCGAGTACCACGGGCTCGTCCTCGAACTGGGCCTCGCCGCGCTCGCCGAGGCCGACGCGGCGGGCGTGGAGGTCCCGGCGACCGTCCGGCTGGTGCTGCTGCGGATGACGGACGCGCTCGCCGCCGTGGTCGACGACCGGCTCAGGCCGCCGCGCCAGGGCGACGCCGACGACGGGCACGGCCTCGTCGTGGACGGCGCGGGCACCGACCGCTGGGGCTCGCTCCTCGCCACCGGGGCCGCCGTCTTCGGCCGCCTCGACTGGTGGCCCGGGGTGCCCGGCACCGATGTCCGTACACCGCTGCTCACCGCGCTGATCAGGCCGTACACGGCGGCCCCGAAGCGCCCCGCGCGCAGGCCCGTGCACTTCCCCGACGCGGGCATGACCATCCTGCGCGGCCCGGACGGCATCTGGTGCCGCCTCGACGGCGGGCCGCACGGGTTCCTGTCGATCGCCGCGCACGCCCACGCGGACGCGCTGTCGGTGGAGGTGCGGCAGGACGGGGTGGACGTGCTCGCCGACCCGGGCACGTTCTGCTACCACGGGCAGCCCGAGTGGCGGCGGTACTTCCGCTCCACGCTCGGCCACAACACCCTGGAGCTGGACGGCGTGGACAGCTCCGTCTCCGGCGGCCCGTTCCTGTGGACCCGGCACGCCCGCACCCGCGTCCTGGTCGCCGACACCTCCGACCCGAAGGTGTCCCGCTGGTCCGCCGAGCACGACGGGTACCGGCCCGCCGTCCATCGTCGTAGGGTCGAACTCGCGTCAGTGGGACGGGAGTTGCGTATCGTCGACGAGGTGCGCGGGCCGCACGGGCAGGTGCGTCTCGCCTTCCATCTCGGCCCGGCGGTCACCGCGGAGCTGACCGGGGACCGGGCGACGCTCACCTGGGACCGGGACGGCGAGCGGCGCTCGGCGGTGCTCGACCTGCCGGACTCGCTGACGTGGCGGGCGCACCGCGGCGAGAGCGATCCCCCGCTGGGCTGGTACTCCCCCGGCTTCGGCCGCAAGGAACCGGCCACGACGCTGATCGGCACGGGTCCCGGCGCCGACGACGACACCCGGCGGTTCACGACCGTGCTCACGTTCTCGTAGCCCGACAGCCGGGACCACGGACAGCACAAGACGCAGAGTCAGAGAGGAGGACGCGTGAGGACGACATGGCGTCACCGGGCCCGGCCCGCCGCACCGCTGGTGCTCGCCCTCGCCCTGCTGGCGACGGCCGGCTGCACGGGCACGAGCACATCGGGCTCCTCGGCGAAGCCGGGCGCCTCACCGTCCACGTCCGGGGTCCGGCAGCAGGTGGGGCGGGTGTGCGCCAAGCCCCCGGCCGGGCCGGAGAAGCCGCCGGCGGGCGCGGTGGAGATCGACCCCGGCAAGGTCGGCGACCTCGCCGAGAAGACGGAGAAGAGCCCGCCGCACACCACGTTCTATCTGCGCCCCGGCACGCACCGGCTCGCCCCGCAGCGCTACGCGCAGGTCGTCCCGAAGGAGGGGGACCGCTACATCGGGGCGCCGGGCGCGGTCCTCGACGGGCGCCGGACGAACCAGTACGCGTTCAGCGGCGACGCCCGCCACGTCATCCTGCGGTTCCTGACCGTGCAGGGGTTCGTCCCGCCGCAGAACGAGGGCGTCGTCAACCACAGTTCGGCCGACGACTGGACCGTCGAGCACTCCACCATCCAGCGCAACCAAGGCGCCGGACTCATGGCCGGTGCCCGCCAGCAGGTCCGTGGCAACTGCCTGCGCGACAACGGGCAGTACGGCATGAACGCCTTCAAGGACGGCGACTCCATCCGCGACCTCGTGGTCGAGGGCAACGAGATCACCGGCAACAACACCGAGGACTGGGAGAAGCGGCAGAAGGGCTGCGGCTGCACCGGCGGCATCAAGTTCTGGGCCGTCGACCGCGCCGACGTCCGCGGCAACTGGGTGCACGACAACCGGGGCACCGGCCTGTGGGCGGACACCAACAACAACGACTTCCGCATCGAGGACAACCTGATCGAGGACAACGACGGCGCCGCGCTGATCTACGAGATCAGCTACAACGCGGTCGTCCGGAACAACACGATCCGGCGCAACAACCTCGTCGAGGGGCGCGACGCCGCCGAGCGCGGCGACGCCTTCCCCTACGGCAGCGTCTACATCTCCGAGTCGGGCGGCGAACCCCGGATCCACGCCCGCACGGACAAGATCGACATCTACCGGAACCGGCTGGAGAACAACTGGAACGGCATCACCCTGTGGGAGAGCGCCGACCGGTTCTGCAACAGCCCCGCCAACACCTCCTCCGGCGACTGCACGCTGCTCGTGAAGGACACCGGGCGGTGCAAGCGGCCCGCGATCACATCGGAGCCGCTGTACGCGGACTGCCGGTGGAAGACCCAGCGGGTCGACGTCCACGACAACCGGTTCGTGCTGGACAAGGCGAGGATCGACTGCTCGTCGCGGTGCGACCGGATGGCGCTGCTCGCCAACTACGGCACCTACCCCGACTGGTCGCCGTACAAGGGCGACAAGGTGCAGAAGTACATCACCGACAAGCAGCACAACCGCTGGCACGACAACGTCTACGTCGGGCCGTGGCGGTTCGTCGCCCAGGACATGGGCAAGGTGCTCGACGCCGGTCAGTGGCAGGCGATGCCGTACGAGCAGGACGCGGGCAGCACCTTCGACGTCCAGGCCGGTGGTTGAGATGGTCAAGGACCTGATGCCGACGCGCACCCCGCGGACCGTGGGGGTCGTCTGGGCGCTGCTCGGCCTCAACACGCTCGGCTCGGCGGGCGCGAAGACGATCATTCCGCTGCCGCGCTCCCTGATCCAACTGGTCACGATGGGCGCGCTGGTCGCCGCGTTCACGCTCGCGCTCGCGGTCAACTTACGGCTGCGGGTCAGGGCCAGCGCGTTCCTGCTGCTCCTGACGTTCCTGCTGGTGCCGAGCATCCTCTCCAGCGTCCATCTGGAGGCCGGGTTCGGTGCGCTGTTCCGCTGCTTCCGGCTCTCGCTGTTCGTGGGGACGCTGTGGCTCCTGAGCCGCTGGTGGAACGGGGACACGACGTTCGTCCGCTACCACATCCGGTTCTACTTCGCCGCGATCGGGACGGCCGCCGCGGGGCTCGCGATCTCGCCCGGCGCGGCCATGCCCGAGCTGTACGGCGGCCGTCTCGTCGGCGCCCTGTGGCCGCTGACACCGCCGCAGATCGGCCAGTACGCGGCGGTGATCATCGGGCTGACGACGCTGCTCCTGCTCGGCCGGCAGACCGACGGGCGGACGGCGGCGATCATCCTCGTGCCGTCGTTCGTCCTGCTCGCGCTGACCCACACCCGTACGGCGACGGTCGGGATGCTCGTCGGCCTGGTCGTCGCGATCTGCTCGCTCGTGCTGACCAGCGCGGCCGCGCGGCGGTTCTTCGCCTGGTCGGTGGTGGTTGTGACGGTCGCCGCGGTGGGGTTCGCGGGCGCGGTGCAGGCGTGGTTCCTGCGCGGGCAGTCCAAGGAGTACTTCACCAGCCTGACCGGCCGCGCCAAGGTGTGGGACGCGCTGCTCGCCGCGCCCCGGTCGACGGCGGAGCAGCTGTTCGGCACGGGCCTCGGCGACAAGTCGTTCAACGGGCTGCCGATCGACAACAGCTGGCTGGCCGTCTACAACGAGCAGGGGCTCACCGGCGTCGGGCTCGTCGCGGCGATGCTGCTGGTCCTGCTCGGCGTGGCGCTGCTTCGGCCGCCGTCGCTCTCCCGGGCCTGCGCGATCTTCCTCATCACGTACGTGGTGATGTCCTCGTACACCGAGGCGGGGCTCGGCGACGCCTCCCCGTACCTGCTGCACCTGGCGCTCGCCGCGTCGCTGCTCGCGGCGCCCGTGCCCACCACGCCCCCGACGACGCCCGCCGATCCGCGGCGGCGCGTCCCGCGCTGGGCCCGCACCCCGGAGGTGACCTGAACCATGCACATCCTCGTGGTGCACAACTTCTACGTCTCGGCGCAGCCGAGCGGCGAGAACAAGGTCGTGGAGCAGGAGGTGCGGCTGCTGCGCGAGGCGGGCCACCGGGTCGAGGTGTTCGCGCGGCGCAGTGACGACATCGCGGGCCGCTCGCTGCTCGGCAAGGTCGCGGTGCCGCTCCAGGTGCCGTGGAACCCGGCCGTGCGCAAGGAGCTGGCGGCGAGGCTGCGGGCCGAGCGGCCGGACGTCGTCCACGTGCACAACGTGTTCCCGCTGCTCTCGCCCGCGGTGATCGCCGCCTGCGCCGACGCCGGGGTGCCGGTCGTCACGACGCTGCACAACTACTACCAGGTCTGCCCGCCGGGGACGCTGGAGCGGGGCGGCAGACCGTGCACCGAGTGCGTGGGCACGCGGGTGCCGCTGCCCGGGGTCCGGCACGGCTGCTACCGCCACTCGCGGCTCGCGACGGTGCCGCTCGCGGCGAGCATCGCGGTCAACCGGCGGCGGTGGTGGTCCGGCGTGGACCGGTTCTTCTGCATCTCCGCCGCGCAGCGCGACATCCTCGTCGGCGCGGGGATGCCCGCCGAACGGCTCGCGGTGAAGCACAACTTCGTCAATGAGCCGGGTGTGCGGCGGGCGAACGGCACCGGGGAGCACCTGCTCTACTTCGGCCGCCTCACCGAGGCCAAGGGCGTGCGGCTGCTCATGGCCGCGTGGGACGCGCTCCGGGCGGGCGGCGGGATCGGCGTGCCGCTCGTGATCGCCGGGGCGGGGCCGCTGAAGGACGAGGTGGCCGCCTGGGCGGCGGGCCGCGACGACGTGCGCTACGCGGGTCTGTACGACCCGGCGCAGTGCCAGGACGCCGTCGCGCGTTCGGTCGCGGTGCTCGCCCCCTCGGTGTACGAGGAGACGTTCGGCCTGGTGGTCGTGGAGGCGATGGCGGCCGGGGTTCCGGTCGTCGCCGCCGCGCACGGCTCCTTTGTCGAGCTGGTCGACGACGGCGTGACGGGGTTGCTCCACACGCCCGGCGACAGCGCCTCGCTCGCGGACGGCATCCGCCGGATCGCGGGAGAGCGGGGACGCAACCAGGAGATGGGCCAGGCGGCCCGGCGCCGGTACGAGCGGGGCTTCAGCCCCGCCGTCGGCCTCGAGCGTCTGGAGGAGGGGTACCGGGCCGTGATCGCGGACCGGTCGAGAGCAATGGGGGGAACGAGATGACGAGCTGCCGACTGTGCGGCTCGACGGCGCTGACCAGCGTCGTCGACCTGGGGGCGACCCCACCGTGCGAGAGCTTTCTCGCCGCGGACCAACTGGATCGGCCGGAGCCCGCGTACCCGCTGCACCTGCGGGTCTGCACCGACTGCTGGCTGGCGCAGATTCCGCCGCTGATCACACCCGAGGAGACGTTCAGCGAGTACGCGTACTTCTCGTCCTTCTCGACCAGCTGGGTCGAGCACGCGCGCACGTTCGTCGCGGACGCCGCGGAGCGGGTGGGCCTCGGCCCGGACTCGTTCGTGGTCGAGGTCGCGAGCAACGACGGCTATCTGCTGAAGCACGTGGTGGACCGGGGAATTCGCTGCCTGGGCATCGAGCCGTCGGTGAACGTGGGCGGCGCGGCCAGGGACGCGGGGGTGCCGACCCTCACGGAGTTCCTGTCCCCGGAGACCGGCGCCTCCGTCCGCGCCGAGAATGGCCCGGCGGACCTGGTCGTGGCCAACAACGTGTACGCGCACATCCCCGACGTGGTCGGCTTCACCCAGGGCCTGCGCGCCCTGGTCGCCGACGACGGCTGGGTCTCCATCGAGGTGCAGCACCTGCTCACCCTGATCGAGGAGAACCAGTACGACACGATCTACCACGAGCACTTCCAGTACTACACGGTCGCCTCCGCGATCCGGGCGCTCGCCAGCGGCGGGCTCGCCCTGGTGGACGTCGAGCTGCTGCCGACGCACGGCGGCTCCATCCGGCTGTGGGCGCGCCCGCAGGAGGTGGCGGGCGCGCCGAGCCGCCGCGTCGCGGACGTCCTCGCCAAGGAGAAGGCCGCCGGGCTCCAGGAGCTGTCCGGGTACACGGAGTTCTCCGCGCGGGTGGCGAAGGTCCGCCGCGACCTGCTCAAGTTCCTCATCGAGGCGGCCGAGCAGGGCAGGACGGTCGTCGGCTACGGGGCGCCCGGCAAGGGCAACACGCTGCTCAACCACTGCGGCATCCGGCCCGACCTGCTCGCGTACACGGTCGACCGCAACCCCTACAAGCACGGCAGGTACACCCCGGGGACCCGCATCCCGATCCTTCCGCCCGAGCAGATCGACGCCGACAAGCCGGACTACGTCCTGATCCTGCCGTGGAACCTGCGGGCCGAGCTGACGCAGCAGCTTGCCTTCGTGCACGAGTGGGGCGGCCGCCTCGTCTTCCCGATCCCTGAACTGAGCATCGTCGAGCCCGTCGAGTCCGTCGCGAAAGAGGTCACAGCATGAAGGTCGTCCTGTTCTGCGGCGGTTACGGACTGCGGATGCGCGCCGGCGCCTCCGACGACATGCCCAAGCCGATGGCGATGGTCGGGCCGCGCCCGCTGATCTGGCACGTCATGCGCTACTACGCGCACTACGGCCACAAGGAGTTCATCCTGTGCCTGGGCTACGGCGCCCACCACATCAAGAACTTCTTCCTCAACTACGAGGAGACGACGTCCAACGACTTCGTGCTCCGCGGCGGGAAGACCGAGCTGCTCTCCACCGACATAGCGGACTGGACGATCACGTTCGCGCAGACCGGCATCGAGTCGCCGATCGGTGAGCGCCTGCGCCGGGTCCGCCACCACCTGGACGGGGACGAGATGTTCCTCGCCAACTACGCCGACGTGCTCACCGACGCGCCGCTGCCGGACATGATCGACCACTTCGCCAAGCGCGACGCGGGCGCCTCGATGATGGTCGTGCCGCCGCAGTCCTCGTTCCACTGCGTGGACCTCGGCGAGGACAACCTGGTCGGCGGGATCACAGCCGTCAGCGAGCTGCCGCTGTGGGAGAACGGCGGCTACTTCGTGCTCCGCCAGGAGGTCTTCGACCACATCCCCGAGAACGGTGACCTCGTCGCCGACGGCTGCGCCCAACTGGCCAAGCAGGGGCGGGCGGTGGCGTACAAGCACCGCGGGTTCTGGAAGCCGACCGACACGGTGAAGGAGCGGGCCGCCCTCGACGCCGCCTACGCGCGCGGCGAGCGCCCGTGGGCCGTGTGGGAGCAGGACAAGGCGGGGGTGCGCGCGTGATCCGGCTCGGCGCCGGGCGTCCGCTCGCCGGGGTCGTCGCGGTGGGCGCCCACTGCGACGACATCGCGATCGGCGCGGGCGGCACCCTGCTCGCCCTGTGCGAGGCACAGCCCGGCATCCGGGTCGACGCCCTCGTCCTGTCCGGCGGCGGCACCGAACGGGAGCAGGAGGAGCAGGCCGCCCTTGCCGCCTTCTGCCCCGGCGCCGACCTGCGCCTGACCGTGCTCAAGCTGGCCGACGGACGGCTGCCCGCGCAGTGGGAGGAGGCGAAGGCGGCCGTCGAGGAGCTACGGGCCCGCACCGAGCCCGACCTCGTCCTCGCGCCGCGCACCGACGACGCGCACCAGGACCACCGGGGCCTGGCGCAGCTGATGACCACCGCCTTCCGCGACCATCTCGTCCTCGGCTACGAGATCGTCAAGTGGGACGGCGACCTGGGGAGGATGGCGGCGTACCAGCCGCTGCCGGACGAGACCGCCGAGCGGAAGGTGCAACTGCTCCAGGAGCACTACGCCTCTCAGCGCCACCGCCCCTGGTACGACCGCGAGGCCTTCCTCGGCCTCGCCCGGATCCGCGGCATCGAGTGCCACGCCCGCTACGCCGAAGCCTTCGCCGTCACCAAACTCGTTCTCGACCTGGGGGATTGAACCTTGCGCGTTTTGCTCACCGGACACCAGGGCTACCTGGGCACCGTCATGGCCCCGGTCCTGAAGGCCGCCGGACACGACGTCGTCGGCCTGGACGCCGGCCTGTTCGCGGACTGTGTCCTCGGCCCCACCCCCGACGACCCGCCGGGAGCGCGGGTCGACCTGCGCGACGTCACGGCCGAGCACGTCGCCGGGGTGGACGCCGTGATCCACCTGGCCGCGCTCTCCAACGACCCCCTGGGCGCGCTCGCACCGCAGCTCACCTACGACATCAACCACCACGCCTCGGTCCACCTGGCCCGCCTCGCCCGCGAGGCCGGGGTGCGCCGCTTCCTGTACGCCTCCACCTGCTCCGTCTACGGCGCGGCGGGCGGCGACGAACTGGTCGGCGAGGACGCGCCCCTGCGGCCCGTGACGCCGTACGCCGAGTCGAAGGTGCGGGTCGAGGACGACCTGCACGCGCTCGCCGACGACGACTTCACGCCGGTCTACATGCGCAACGCGACGGCGTTCGGCTACTCCCCCAGGCTCCGCGCCGACATCGTCCTCAACAACCTGGTCGGTCACGCGCTGCTCTCGGGCGAGGTCCTCGTCCTCTCCGACGGCACGCCCTGGCGGCCGCTCGTGCACGCCGCCGACATCGCGCGCGCCTTCACCGCCGCCCTGGAGGCGCCGCGCGAGGCCGTGCACGACAAGGCGTTCAACATCGGCACCGAGGCCAACAACGTCACCGTCGCGGAGATCGCCGAGCAGGTCGCCGACGCGGTGCCGGGCGCGAAGGTCAACATCACCGGGGAGAACGGCGCCGACCCGCGCTCCTACCGCGTCGACTTCGCCCGCTTCCGCGCGGCGATCCCCGGCTTCGACTGCGAGTGGTCGGTCAAGCGGGGCGCGCTCGAACTCGCCGACGCCTACCGGGCGCACGGCCTCACCAAGGACGCCTTCGACCAGCGCTTCACCCGGCTCGCCGTGCTGCGCGCGGCGTCCGAGTCCGGCGCCGTCGACGACACGCTGCGGTGGCGCCGATGACGAGCGCGGGCGAGGAGATGCACGCCCTGGTGGAGCGCCTCTACCCGCTCTGCCGGAGCATCACCGGGGACGGTGTGCGCGCCACCCTGGAGATCGTCGGCGAACACCTCCCGCTCCAGGTGCACGAGGTGCCGACGGGCACGCAGGTGCTCGACTGGACGGTGCCGCAGGAGTGGAACATCCGCGACGCCTATGTCGCGGACGCGTCCGGCCGCCGGGTCGTCGACTTCCAGGCGTCCAGCCTGCATGTGCTCGGCTACAGCGTGCCCGTGTCGGCGCGGATGCCGCTGTCCGAGCTGCGCCCGCACCTGTACACGCTGCCCGACCATCCGTCCTGGGTGCCGTACCGGACCAGCTACTACAAGCCGGAGTGGGGCTTCTGCCTGGCGCAGGAGACCCTGGACGCGCTGCCGGAGGGCGAGTACGAGGTACGGGTGGACTCGACCCTCGCCGACGGGCACCTCACCTACGCCGAGCACGTGATCCCGGGGCAGGTCCCGGAGGAGGTCATCGTCTCCTGCCACGTCTGCCACCCGTCGCTCGCCAACGACAACCTGGCGGGCGTCGCGGTGGCGACGTACCTCGCGCGCGCCCTCGCGGA
Organism: Streptomyces sp. NPDC046939; assembly: GCF_040644575.1. Classification (NCBI taxonomy): domain Bacteria; kingdom Bacillati; phylum Actinomycetota; class Actinomycetes; order Kitasatosporales; family Streptomycetaceae; genus Streptomyces; species Streptomyces sp. NPDC046939. Next base: position 61,123 of record NZ_JBEYWV010000029.1, on the reverse strand, counting down.
GCAGGAGCACCAGCCGTACTACACCTACCGGTTCATCTTCGCGCCCGGCACCATCGGCGCGATCACGTGGCTGGCGCGCAACGCGGACCGGATCGAGCGGGTGAAGCACGGGCTCGTGCTGGCCTGCGCGGGCGACCGCGGGCAGCTCACGTACAAGCAGAGCCGGCGCGGGGACGCGGAGATCGACCGAGTGCTGAAGCACGTCCTCAGCACGTCCGAACGGCCGCACACCGTACGGGAGTTCACGCCGTACGGGTACGACGAGCGGCAGTACTGCTCCCCCGGCTTCGACCTCGGCGTGGGCTCGCTCAGCCGGACCCCGTACGCGGGCTACCCGGAGTACCACACCTCGGCGGACAACCCGGACTTCGTCTCCCCGGAGGCGATGGCGGACACCCTCGCGGTGTGCCGGGAGGCGTTCGCCGTCCTGGACCGGAACCGGGCCTACGTCAACCTCAGCCCGTACGGCGAACCGCAGCTCGGGCGGCGCGGGTTGTACGACTCGCTCGGCGGGCGCAGCGACGCCAAGGAGGCGCAGATGGCGATGTTGTGGGTGCTCAGCCTCTCCGACGGCGCGCACAGCCTGCTCGACGTGGCCGAGCGGGCGGGGCTGCCGTTCGACACCGTCGCCGCCGCGGCCGACGCCCTGCACGGCGCCGGACTGATCAAGGCATGACGCCGATGACCACCGACGAGGAGAAGGCGCGCGCGACGGAGCGACCGGGCCGCTCGGCCCGGCGCGCCGTCGCGGGCCGCCTTTCCTGGGGCCTCGCGGACCAGGCAGCCTCCAGCATCTCCAACTTCGCGGTGGGCATCTACGTGGCCCGCTCGCTCGGCCTGACCGCGTTCGGCGTGTTCAGCCTGGCGTGGGTGACGTACGGCGTGGTGCTGAACGTCTCGCGCGGCGTGGCCACCGACCCGCTGATGGTCCGCTTCAGCGGGGTCACGCAGGATGCGTGGCGGGCGGCGACGGCCCGCGCGACGGGCACCGCGCTCGGCGTCGGCGCCGTCCTCGGCACGGTGTCCCTGGTCGTCGGCCTCGTGGTCGGCGGCCGTGTGGGGCCCGCGTTCGCCTGCCTCGGCGTCGTGCTGCCGGGGCTGCTCCTCCAGGACGCGTGGCGGTTCGCGTTCTTCGCCGCCGGGGCGGGCCGGAAGGCGTTCGTCAACGACCTGGTGTGGGGCGTCGCGCTCGTCCCCGCCCTGCTCCTCGCCGCCCGCCAGGGCAGCGTCGGCGCGTTCGTGCTCGCCTGGGGCGGCTCCGCGGCGGTGGCCGCGCTGTACGGCTGGTTCCAGTCGGGCATCCGGCCCCGCGCGTCCCGGGCCCGCGCCTGGCTGCGCGAACACCGCGACCTCGGCTACCGCTACCTCGTCGAGAACGTCACCAACAGCGGCGCCAGCCAGGTGCGGGCGTACGGGCTCGGCGCGATCGTCGGCGTCAGCGCCGTCGGCGTGGTCCGGGGCGCGGAGCTGCTGCTCGGCCCGTTCATGGCGGTGCTCATGGGGCTCTCCCTCGTCACCGTCGCCGAGGCCGCCCGGGTGCTGCGCCGGGCGCCCCACCGGCTCGGCGCGTTCTGTCTCCTGCTCGGCGGCGGGCAGGCCGTCGCCGCGCTGCTGTGGGGCGGGCTGCTGCTCCTGATGCCGGACCGGCTCGGCGAGCTGGTCCTCGGCGACGTGTGGAGCTCCGCCTCCCAGCTCATCGTGCCGGTCACGCTCGGCGTCGCGGGCGCCGGACTCGGCACCGGCGCCGCCGCCGGGCTGCGCGCGCTCGGCGCGGCCCGGCGCAGCCTGCGCAGCCAGCTCTGCGCCTCCGCCTTCTACGTCGCGGGCGGCCTCGGCGGGGCCGTCGCGGGCGGCACCTCCGGCTCCGCCTGGGGCGTCGCCGGCGCGCTCCTGTGCGGCTCGACCGTGTGGTGGCTGCACCTGCGGTCCGCGCTGCGCGAGCACCACCGAAACCCCACATCCGAAGTGAGGACCCCTTGACCACGCACCCCCGGCTGAGCATCGGCCTTCCCGTCTACAACGGCGAGGAATACCTCGCCGAGGCGCTCGACGCCCTGCTCGGCCAGACCTACGAGGACTTCGAGCTGGTCATCTCCGACAACGCCTCGACCGACGGGACGCAGGACATCTGCCGCAAGTACGAGGCGCAGGACCCGCGCGTCCGCTACATCCGGCTGACCCGCAACATCGGCGCCGCGCCCAACCACAACTACGTGTTCACGCAGTGCAAGGGCGAGCTGTTCAAGTGGGCCTCGCACGACGACCTGTACGCCCGCGACCTGCTGCGGCGCTGCGTCGACGCGCTCGACGAGCACCCCGAGGTCGTCCTCGCCCACGCCGACCAGGCCGTCATCGACGGCGACGGACGGATCACGGTGCCTTACGCGTACACGCTGAACACGGCGTCGCCCAGCGCGCCCGAGCGCTTCCGCAGCATGCTGTTCGAGGCCGGGGGCGACGACTTCTACGGGGTGATGCGCGCCGACGTGCTGCGCCGGGTGAAGCCGCACGACAGCTACCACCACGCGGACCGCACGTTCGTCGCGGAGATCGCGCTGCACGGCCCCTTCCACCAGGTCCCGGAGCTCCTGTACTTCCGCCGCGACCACCCCACCCGCGCCGAGCGCGCGAACCCCTCCAAGCGCTCCCGCTGCGTCAACCTCGACCCGCGCCGCGCGGGCCTGCTGCACCCGACGCCCCGGCTGCTCGCCGAGTACGTCCTCGGGTTCGTCTCGGCGATCCAGCGCGCCCCGCTCTCCGCCGCCGACCGGCGCGCCTGCCACCGCCACCTCGCGGCGTGGATGACCAGCAGGGCCCGGCCGGGCGGCGCGGGCGAGCGCGTCGAGGACCGGGCGCCCGTCGACCCGGCGCTGCTCACGGTGGACCTCGACGAGATCGTGGCGGGCCGTGAGAGCCGCCGCGGGGAGCAGGAGTGAAGCCGGTGCGGGTGGGCGTGTTCGGCCTGCTCGGCTCCGGCAACCTCGGCAACGACGGCTCCCTGGAGGCGGTGCTCGGCCACCTCCGCGACGCGCACCCGGACGCCGTCGTGGACGCGCTGTGCGGCGGCCCCGAGGCGGTCACCGCCCGGTACGGGATCCCGGCGACGCGGCTGCACTGGTACCGCGGGGAGTACCGGACCGCGTCCCGGGCGGGCGCGATCGCGGGCAAGGGGCTCGGCAAGCTCGTGGACGTCTTCCGCACCGCCGCCTGGGTGCGCGGGCACGACGTGGTCATCGTGCCCGGGATGGGTGTCCTGGAGGCCACGCTGCCGCTGCGGCCGTGGGGTTTCCCGTACTCCTTGTTCCTGCTGTGCGCGAGCGGGCGGCTGACGCGGACCCGGGTGGCGCTCGTCAGCGTCGGCGCGGGACCGATCGGGGTCCGGGCGACGCGGGCCCTGGTCCGCTGGTCGGCGCGGTGCGCCACGTACCGCTCGTACCGGGACGCGCTGTCGCGTGACGCCCTGCGGGAGATGGGCGTGGACACATCGCGCGACGAGGTCTACCCGGACCTGGCCTTCTCCCTGCCGGCGCCCGAGGCGCGCGCGGAGGCGCGGGGCCGGGTCTGTGTCGGCGTCATGGCCTTCCACGGCTCCAACGACGACCGCGACCGCGCCGACGAGATCCACGCGCGCTACCTCGACGGTGTCACCCGCTTCGTCCGGACACTGGCCGAGGAGGGCCGGGAGGTGCGGCTGCTCACCGGTGACGGCGTGGACGTGCCGGTGGTGGAGTCGATCCTCGCGGCGGTCGGCTCCCCGCTGGTGACGGCCTCCGACGCGGACTCGCTCGCCGCCCTCATGGCGGAGGCGGCCGCCGCCGACGCGGTGGTGGCGACCCGCTACCACAACCTCGTCTGCGCCCTGAAGGCCGGAACACCCACCCTCGCGCTCAGCTACGCCGCCAAGAGCGACGCGCTCATGGCCGACATGGGCCTCGGCGCCTACTGCCACCCGGCGCGCGAGGTCGACGCCGACCGCCTGCTCGCACAGTTCCGGTCCCTGGAGAAGGCGGCGCCGGAGCTGCGCCGGACTTTGAAGGAACGGAACGCGGTGGCGGCCGACCGCCTCAAGCACCAGTTCAGCGCCCTGACCCGCGCTCTGTTCCCGCACGAGAACCCCGCACTTGCCCCGCAGGAGACACGATGAAGGCCACCCCAGTCCCGGAGATCGACGGGGCGTACCTGTTCGAGCCGACCCCGCACGCCGACGAACGCGGCTTCTTCTGCCGCACCTTCGACGCCGACGTGGTCCGCTCGGTCGGCCTCGACCCGCACGCCTTCGTCCAGGACAGCGTCTCCCGCTCCGTGCGCGGCGTCCTGCGCGGCATGCACCTGCGCTCCGGCGCCGGGGAGGCCAAGCTCGTGCGCTGCTCGTACGGGCGGATCTTCGACGTCGTGGTGGACCTGCGCCCCGGCTCGCCGACCTATCTGGGCCGGGCCACCTTCGAACTCTCCGGCGACACGCAGCAGACCCTCTACATCCCGGCGGGGTGCGCGCACGGCTTCCAGGCGCTCACCGACACCGCCGACACCTCGTACCGGATCGACCGCGCGCACGACCCGGCCGAGGACGTGACGATCGCCCACGACGACCCGGACCTGGCGATCCCGTGGCCGCTTCCGGCCGCCTTCGTGTCGGAGCGGGACCGGCGGGCGCCGAGCCTCGCCGACGTCCTGAAGCACATCGAGAACACAGAGAACTGAGGCCGACGTGGACGCGTTCGAACTCCCCGAGTCCCGGCAGGCCAACGAGCGCCTGCACGCCCTGATCCCCGGCGGCGCGCACACCTACGCCAAGGGCGACGACCAGTACCCCGAACACCTCGCCCCCGTCATCAGCCACGGGCGCGGCGCCCATGTGTGGGACGTCGACGGCAACCGCTACATCGAGTACGGCTCCGGCCTGCGCTCGGTCAGCCTGGGCCACGCGCACCCGCGCGTCACCGAGGCCGTACGCCGTGAGCTGGACCGGGGCAGCAACTTCGTGCGCCCCTCAATCCTGGAGGTCGAGGCGGCGGAGCGGTTCCTGGCGACCGTGCCGACCGCCGAGATGGTGAAGTTCGCGAAGAACGGCTCCGACGTCACCACCGCCGCCGTACGCCTCGCGCGCGCCGTCACCGGCCGCACGCGCGTGGCGATCTGCCGCGACCACCCCTTCTTCTCGACGGACGACTGGTTCATCGCGACGACGCCCATGGCGGCGGGAATCCCCCGGGAGACGGCCGAACTGACGGTCGGCTTCCCCTACGGCGACCTGCCCGCCACCGAGGAACTCCTCACCCGGTACGAGGGCGAGATCGCCTGCCTGATCCTGGAACCGGCGGGACACGTCGAGCCGCCGCCCGGCTATCTGGAGGGCCTGCGCCGACTGGCCGACCGGCACGGCTGCGTCCTGGTCTTCGACGAGATGATCACCGGTCTGCGCTGGTCGGAGGCGGGCGCGCAGGGCCTGTACGGCGTCACGCCCGACCTGTCGACCTTCGGCAAGGCGCTGGGCAACGGCTTCGCCGTCTCGGCGCTCGCGGGCCGCCGCGAACTGATGGAGCGCGGCGGGCTGCGCCACGACGAGGAGCGCGTCTTCCTCCTGTCGACCACGCACGGCGCGGAGACCCACTCCCTGGCCGCCGCGATGGCCGTCCTCACGACGTACGTCGAGGAGGGCGTCACGGCGCGACTGCACGCGCTGGGCGAGCGGCTGGCGGCCGGGGTGCGCGCGGCGGCGGCCAGCATGGGCGTCGCCGACCACGTCCTGGTCCGGGGCCGCGCCAGCAACCTGGTCTTCGCCACCCTCGACGAGGAGGGCCGCCCCTCGCAGCCGTACCGCACGCTCTTCCTCCGCCAGCTCCTCGCGGGCGGCGTCCTCGCCCCGTCGTTCGTGGTGAGCAGCGCGCTCGACGAGGCCGACATCGACCGCACGGTGGAGGTCGTGGCGCAGGCGTGCGCGGTGTACCGCAAGGCGCTGGACGCGCGGGACCCGTCGGCGTGGACGGGCGGGCGCCCGGTGAAGCCGGTGTTCCGGCGGCGCGTGTGAGCTGACGAGCCTTCAGCGGCGTACGGGCTGACCGGTGTCGGCCGTCCGGCGGGTGCGCCGGTCGGCCACCCGGTCGACGCCCCAGGCGGCCACCGGCACCACCGCGAGGGCGGTGCACCATCCGGCGAGGACGTCGGTCGGGTAGTGCGCGCTCAGGGCGACCTGCGCCCAGCCCATGACGGACCCGGCGAGCAGCGCCACGGCCAGGACGAGCCACGTGCGGCGCGTAAGCACCGGCATGACCACGAGGGCGACCGCCGTGAGGAAGGCGGTGTGCCCGCTCGGGTAGGACAGGTTGTCGGGGCCGTGGATGGTGCGGCCCACGAGGGACTTGACCAGCGTGGCGACGACCACGGTGAGGCCGACGGCGACGACGGCGCGGACGGCGGCGCGCGGGCGCCCGAGCCACCACAGGCCCGCCACGAGCACCGCCATGACCAGGGCGGAGCCCGCGGGCTCCCCCAGGAAGTCGACGGTGAGGGCGACGGGCCGCCACGGCGGGCCCACGCTGTCGTCCGTCGGGTCGACGAACCACCGGTCCACGGTGCCGGGCGCGCCGTGCCCGGCGTACATCGCCCCGACCACGGCGACCAGCAGGGCGGCGAGCGGCGCGACGAGGCCGAGCCACAGGCGCTGGACGGGGGGTGGTGAGGCCGGCTCCGGTCGGTTGGTCACGGCCCCCAGCATGCCATCGGGGTCACGTCCCCGACGGGTGTTTCTCGCGGAGCATGCGCAGGACCGCCTGTTCCACGGGGCCGTAGGTGGCGGGGGTGCCGCCCGCGCCCGCGTCGCCGAGGTGGGGCAGGGCGTCGGTGACGGTGACGCCCTCCTCGTACAGCTCGATCACGCGCGGGTTGATGTAGGAGGCGCGGCAGACGGCGGGGGTGTTGCCGAGGTAGCCCGCGACCTCCCGCGCGGCGCGGGCGATGGCGCGGCGCCGGGCGGTCTCGCTGCTCGCGACGGACTGCGAGACGGCGAGGGCGACGGCGGCGAGGACGGTGGCGTGCCAGGTGCGGAAGTCCTTGGCGGTGATCTCCAGGCCGGCCAGTTCCTTGAGGTAGGTGTTGACGTCGTCGCCGGTCACCGGGTGCCAGGCCCGCCGCTCCCAGTAGGCGAGGAGCCGGCCGTCGTCGCTGCGGCGGCGCAGCATCGAGGTGAGGCTGCGGCAGGCGGCGGGGTCGGCGATGGTCTGGGCGAGTTCCTTGCCGTGCTTTCCGGTGTACGTGAAGGAGACGGTGCCGGCCCGGCTGTGGCACTGCTCGCGCAGCAGTGTGGTGAGGCCGTAGCTGTTGTTCAGTTCGGTGTAGCGGTCGCTGCCGATGCGGAAGAAGCCGAGGTCGAGGAGGCGTACGGCGGTGGCGAGGACCCGCTGCCGGGTCAGGCCGCGGTCCTTCAGATGGCCCTCGACCGTCTCCCGTACGGCGGGCAGCGCCTCCGCGACGTGCAGGACGTGCTCGTGCTTGGCGCGCTCCTGCTCGGCGCGGAACTGCGGGTGGTAGAGGTACTGGCGGCGCCCCGCGGCGTCGGTGCCGACGGCCTGGAGGTGTCCGTTGGGCCGGGTGCAGATCCATACGTCCCGCCAGGCCGGCGGGATGACGAGGTCCTTGATGCGGGCCAGCTGCTCCGGGTCGCGCAGCGGTTCGCCGTGCGTGTCCAGGTAGCGGAATCCGCGCCCGTGGCGCAGGCGGCGGAAGCCGGGGTCAGTAGGGCGACTGTGGTGGAGACGCATCCGACCTCCTGAACAAACCCGTCTGAAGTGTGGCGTACCAGTACCCTTCGGCCGGTTCCGTATGCGGGCCGGTGCCGCGCCGTGGTCACGGGCGGGGGTTGACGCGCCGCCACGGCGGCCGGGCGTCGGCGCCCCGGCGCCCGGCGACGGAGGCGCACCGCGGGCAGAGCCGCTGGACGCGGTCGGCGGCGCCGCCCGACTCGGGGATGACGTCCGTCCACGGCACGTGCGGGAACCGGGTGAGCCGGGACCGGCTGAGGGAGAGCCCGCAGACGGTCTCGTTGCGGCCCCGCTCCCACGCGTGGGCCTCACCGGCGGGCAGCCGCCTGCGCCCCTCCTCGTCGTCGGTCCACTGCCCGGACGCGGCCACGGCGTAGCTCGTCCGCGCTGCCACGGGGCGTCACCGGTTCCGGTCGGCGCCGCCGTGGTCGGAGGCGAGGGGCTTCAGCGGGTCGTGGCCGAGCGACATGAGGCGGTGGCGCCAGTGCGGCTCGCCCGCGGTGGGCTCCATGTCGACGCCCCGCTCGGCGGTGACGGTGTCGACGACCTTCCGCATGACGCGGATGTCGTCCGAGGTCAGGTCCGTGCGGCGCTTTCCGAGGATCTCGAGGACCCGGCGGCCGTTCTGGGTACCCGCCTGGTCGGGGAGCTGCTCCGTCGACTCGTCGGCGAAGCGGGTCCTGAGCCAGTCGCCGAGTTCTCGCGCGTTCATGTTGACCACCGCGTGGAACTCGTTCCAGACCTCGTCCAGTTCCGCTTCGGAGATGTCCGTCATGATCACTGCTACCTTCCGGATAGGGATTTCTCACGTGAAATCTGTCTATATCACCCATCACAGCCCGCTGGAGGCACGATGACCACCGAGCAGTCCGCGGGGCGGGCGTACGACGAGCGCGGGGCGGTGCCCCTCGCGGGGTACGCCGCCATCGCCACGACGTTCGCGGCGGCGACCGGGGCCTTCGTGGCCGTGGCGCGCCGACGCGGGGTCACCCTGCCAGAGCGGGTACCCCCGCTGGACGTGGCACTCCTCGGTGTGGCGACGTACAAGACGGCGCGCCTGCTCACCAAGGACAAGATCACCAGTTTTCTCCGGGCCCCGTTCACCCGCAGGAGCGAGGACACGACCGCGGGCGAGGTGATGGACGAGCCGCGCGGCAGCGGTCTGCGCCTCGCGGTGGGCGACCTGGTCTCGTGCCCGTTCTGCGTGTCGGCGTGGACCGCCTCGGGCCTCATGGGCACCTACCTGCTCGCACCCCGGGCCGCCCGCGTCGCCCAGTCCACGCTGGCCGCGATCACCGTCGCCGACTGGCTCCAGTACGCCTGGACGTGGACGCAGGAGAAGGCCGAGGGCTGAGCCCCGCGGCCCCGGCGGTCCGTGGCCGCCGCCCCCGCCGGGGCGGGCCGGCCACGGACCGTCGCGCACGGCGCCGTCAGCGGGTGACGACGTGCCGCTCGTTCGGCACCGAGTGCGTCATCGTCAGGCCGCTGACGTCGCGCGGCGGGTTCTCGCCGAGACGGGCCAGGCGCGCCCGGTCCTCGTCCGTCAGGTCCTGGCTGGCCAGCGGCTCCAGGTGCGCGACGTCCTTCGGGGAGATGCCGAGCCCTTCGCCGACCTTGAGGCCCAGGTCGTTCTCGACGAGCAGGAAGTGCCAGACCATCCGCTCCTGGACCGCCCGGTCGCACTGCGACAGCAGGTCGGTGAAGTTCTTGACGAGGTCGTCGCGCTCCCACTGCTCCATGAGGCAGTAGCGCTGCCCCGCCTGGAGGTAGTCGTTGGTGCGCGGGATGCGCTTGCGGGTGAGCCTGCCGGTGATCTCCGGCCCGATCTCGTCGGGGATGGGGTACTGCGCCTCGCGCAGACCGCCGGTGATGGACGGCTCGTAGTTGACGATCGGGTTCTCGCCGCCCTGGTCGTTGTTGGAGTAGGCCATCTGGCCGTCGCGCTGGTTGGTGCGGACCCGGGCGTTCTTGGCCTGGTTGACGGGGAGCTGGAGGTAGTTGGCGCCGACCCGGTAGCGCTGGGTGTCGCTGTAGGAGAAGGTGCGGCCGACCAGCATCTTGTCGTCGGAGAAGTCGAGCCCGTCGACGAGGACGCCGGTGCCGAAGGAGATCTGCTCGTTCTCGGCGAAGTAGTCCTGCGGCATCCGGTCGAGGACCATCCGGCCGACCGGCTTCGGCGGGAACTCCTGCTCCGGCCAGACCTTCGTGTCGTCGAGCGGGTCGAAGTCCAGCTCGGGGTGGTCGTGGTCCTCCATGACCTGGACGAGCAGCTCCCACTCCGGGTAGTCGCCGCGGGCGACGGACTCGTAGAGGTCCTTGGTGGCGTGGCCGAGGCCGGCGGCCTGCACGTTGGCCGCGTCCTCCTCGGTCATGGAGCGGACACCCTGCTTGGGCATCCAGTGGTACTTCACGAGGACGCTCTCGCCGCTGTCGTTGACCCACTTGTACGTGTTGACGCCGAAACCCTGCATGTGGCGGTAGTCGGCGGGGATGCCGCGCGGGCTGAACAGGTTGATCAACATGTGCATCGACTCGGGGGTCTGCGACATGAAGTCGAAGATGCGGCGCGGCTGCTGCTCGAAGGTGACGGGGTCCGGCTTGAGGGAGTGGATGACGTCGGGGAACTTGATGGCGTCCCGGATGAAGAAGACGGCCAGGTTGTTGCCGACGAGGTCCCAGTTGCCGTCCTCGGTGTAGAACTTGACGGCGAAGCCGCGCGGGTCGCGGGCGGCCTCGGAGGAGTCGCGGCCGCCGATGACGGTGGAGAAACGGACGGCGACGTCGGTGCGCTTGCCGCGCTCCTGGAACAGCTTGGCGCGGGTGAAGCGGGAGATCGGCTCGTCGCCGAGGGTGCCGTACGCCTCGAAGTAGCCGTACGCGGTGACGCCGCGGGCGTGGACGACGCGCTCGGGGACCCGTTCGCGGTCGAAGTGGCTGATCTTCTCCAGGAACTGGTAGTTCTCCAGCGTGGCGGGGCCGCGGGCGCCGACGGTGCGCTGGTTCTGGTTGTCGTGGACCGGGTGTCCCTGCCGGTTGGTGAGCGTCTCGCGGTTGTCGTCCGGGGCGGGCCCCTTGCTCGCTACGTCCGTCACGTTCGTCGACTCCTTCGAAGCTTTACGTGTTCTTTGTCGTGGTTCATTTAGCTATGCCCACTTTTGTTGCGGCAAACAGCCCGGTCCCTCGCCGTCAGCCGACATAGCGACGGGCCGTCGAGTGCCTGCGCGCTTTCTCCAGCGCGACGAGACACGCCTCGACCCGCGCCGGGACGGGTGTCCGCTGCCTGAGTACCCAAGGCAGCCCCGCGAACGCCTCGGCGAAGGCCCGCACGGACGCCGCGTCGCGCGGCACGGTGCGCGCCAGGTGCGCCGTGCGGCGCAGGGCGGCCGGCCAGGGGCGGCGCAGCCACGTGAACCACAGGGTGTTGCGGATGCCGAGGACGCGCCGCACGGTGCTGTCCCGGGCGGGCGACGCGGCGTGGTGGATCGTCAGCTCCGGGACGTAGGCGAGCCAGTGGCCCCGGGTCAGGAGGTCGGTGGCGAGCAGCTCCTCCTCGCCGCCGAGGAACAGGCCCGGGTGGAAGCCGCCCGCGGCCTCGAACGCGTCGACGCGGATCACCGTGGCGGCGGCGAGGAACGAGCCGAGCGCGGGCCCCGGCAGCCAGTCCGGCCCGGTCAGCGGCGAGTCGCGCAACTCCGCGACCACCGGGTCCTCCTCCCCCGACGGCTCGACGACGATCCGGGCCGTGACGGCCGCCAGGGCCGGGTACGCGTCGAGCAGATCGGCGGCGCGGCGCAGCGAGCCGGGGTCCCACCAGGTGTCGTCGTCGCAGAACGCCACATACGGCGTCCGGACGCGGCGGACGGCGAGGTTGCGGCCGACCGCCCCCAGATTCCGCCCGGGACGCAACAGCTCCACCTCGGGGAAGAGCCGGGCGACCGCCTGGGCCGTGCCGTCGCGCGAGCCGTTGTCGGTGACGACCACGTGCGGCCGTTCGGGGAGGTCGCGCAGGATGCGCAGGGTGCGCAGGAGCTCCGGGCGGCGGTCCTGGGTGATCACGACGACGGCCGTACGGGGGTCGGGTCCGGCCGCGCCGGTCATGACCGCCACCCCTGTGCGGCCGTGGCGGGCCCGTCGAGGAGGCGGGCCGCGTGCTCGACCCGGGCGGGCAGCGGCCTGCGGTCCCTCAGCGCTGCGGGGAGCCGGGCCAGCGCGCCGCGCAGCGCGGTCGCGGCGTCCCGCTCGCCGCGCGCGGCCGCCGCGGCGAGCTGCGCGGTGGAGCGCAGGGCCACCGTGAGGGGGCGGCGGAGCCAGGCGGTGAGCAGGGCGTTGCGCCGCTGCACCGTCGTGCGGCCGGGGCGGGTGCCGGGGTCGGGGTGGTGGTGGGCGGTCACGGCCGGCTCGTAGGCCACGCCCCAGCCCCGGGCGGCCAGATCGTAGGCGAGCAGGGTCTCCTCGCCGCCGAAGAACAGCACCCGGTGGTAGCCGCCCGCGTCGAGGAACGCCCGGCGCCGCGCCACCGCCGCGCACGCGAGGAACCCGAGCACCGGGCGGCCCGGCAGGTCGGCGGCGCCAGGCAGGGGCGAGGCGGCGAGCACACGGTTGAGCGGGTCCTCGGCCTCCTCGGGGCCGACCAGGGTGCGGGCGGCCAGCAGGCCGAGGCGCGGATGCGCGTCGAGGAGGTCCGCGGCGACGTCCAGGGCGCCGGGCGCCCACCAGGAGTCGTCGTCGCTGAAGGCCACGTACGGGGTGGTGGCGTGGCGCACGGCGATGTTGCGGCCCAGCGCCCCGGTGTTGCGCCCGGCCGCGACCACGCGCGCACCCCCGTGATGCGCGCGGACCGCCTCCGCGGTGGCGTCCGTGGACCCGTTGTCCACGACGATGACGGGCGGCCGCTCGGGCAACGCGGCCAGCTCGTCGAGCACGCGCACGAGACTTTCGCGCCGGTTGCGGGTGATCACGGCCACGGTGGTGCGCGACGCGCTCGCGGCACTCATGCCGGGCCGCCTTCGCACGGCTTCCGCACAGGGCGGGACCTGCCGCCGCCGAGCACGCGCACGGGATCCTCGCGCCGGTTGCGGGTGATCAGGGCGACGGTGGTGCGCGACGCGCTCGCGGCGCTCATGCCGGGCCGTCCTTGGTCAGCTTCTGTACCGCGCGCAGTACGTCCTGCGGCGTCAGCTCGGCCGGGTCGCCGAGCTGGACGGACGGTACGCCGTACGGTCCCCGGCGCTCGGCCCGTGCGGGCGGGGAGCAGGTGGAGACGGTCGGGGTGCCGGTCGCGGCGGCGAGGTGGGCGGGGCCGGAGTCGGCCGCGACGACGATGTCGGCGGCGCGCACCACCCCGGTCAGCGTCCGCAGGTCGGTGCGGCCGCCGAGGTCGACGGCGACGCCGCCGCTGACCCGGCGGCACAGCTCGCTCTCGTCGGGGCCACCGGTGACGACGACCCGGTGTCCGGCGTCGGCGAGCAGGGCCACCGTCCCGGCCGCACGCCCGGCGTCCCAGCGGCGCTCCGCCGTCCCGGCGCCGGGGTGCAGCACGACGTAGGGGCCGTTGCCGGTGAGGCCGGTCGTGTCGGGGGCCGGGAGGACGCGGGGCCGGCCGTCGTCCCCGGCCCTGGGGGCGAACCCGAGGGCGGCGGCGAGATCGAGCCCCGCCTCGGCGTCGTGCCGGGCGGGCAGCCGCGGGTGGCCGACGTCGACGAGGGTGGCGGGGAGATCGGCACCCTCGGCCCCGATGCGGTGGACGCGGGCCATCCGCAGCAGCAGCGCGATCGGCAGGGGGCCGTGCGCGGAGGTGGGCAGGACGAGGGCGGTGTCGTACGCCGCGTCCCGCAACCGCCGCAGGAGGCCGTCGACGTCCGCCTCCTCGACCGTCGGCGGGCGGACGCCCTCCCACGGCGCGTCCCAGACGAGTACCTCGTCGACGCCGGGCAGCAGCGCGGCGGCGTCCGCGCCGCGCGGGCCGCACAGCAGCGTCACATGGTCGGCCCCCGCGGCGACCGCCCGCACCGCGGGACCGGCGAGGAGGACCCCGGTCATGCCGTCGAGGCACACGACGAGCGCCTTCACGACACGCTCCGGCCGGGCCGGCCGAGCTCGTCGAAGAACGCGGCGACGGTCCGCTTGAGCCCGTCCTCCCAGGAGATCCGGGGCGTCCAGCCGTACAGCTCGTGCGCGAACCCCGTCTGGGGCAGCGGCGCCGCGTCGGTCCCGGCGGGCGCGCCGCCGAACCGGAGGCGGGCGCGGGAGCCGGTCAGCTCGACGACCCGGCGGGCGATCCGCTCGACGGTCGCCCCGGGGTCGCCGCCGATGTCGACCGGGCGCACGGACCGGCTGGCGGCGACCAGGAGGATGCCGTCGACGGCGTCGGCGACGTAGCAGAGCGAGGGGGTCGCGCCGCCGTCACCGGGCACGGTCACCGTCTCCCCCTCCAGGGCCTGCCGGACGAGGGCGGGGATCAGCCCGCCGCCGTCGCGCGGGCCCATGCGCGGCCCGTAGAGGGGGAAGACGCGCACGATGCCCGCGTCGGCCTCCTGGGCGGCGGCGTGCCCGGTGGTCAGCTCCTCGCACCGGCGTTCCGACGCGTGCTGGGCGCAGGTGGAGACGAGCAGGAAGCGCGCGCCGTCCCGCTCGGCGACGGCGAGGGCGTTCCGCGTCGCCGTGGTGTCGGCGCCCGGTTCCACGAGGTGCAGGACGAGGTCGTAGGGCCCGGCGAGGGAGTCGGGGCAGCCGGGCCGGGCGAGGTCGCGCGGCAGGAACCGGAATCCGGGGCTGTCCGCGAGGTGCGCGAGGTCGTGGGCCGGGTCGGTCGCCTCGTCGTCCACGCAGTCGACGTCGACGCCCACGTCGAGCAGCCGCTCGCACAGGTGGGAGCCGAGGAATCCGGCGCCCGCCGTCACCAGGGCCCGGCCCCAGGGCGGCGGGGCGACCGGCGCGAGTGAGAACAAGGTCGGCGTCGTCATGGCGCACCCTTCCTTGCGAGAGCTTCCGGGGGTTTCCGAGGGGCGGGCTCTCAGGGCCAGGACGGTTCCCTGCGGGGGACGACGACCAGTTCGCCGATCACGCTGCCCGCCGGGACGGACAGCGCGTAGAGCACGGTGTCGGCCACGATGTCGGGGCTCTGCAACATGCTCAGGTCGGCGTCCGGGAAGCGTTCGAGGATGAACGGGGTGGCCATGCCGCCCGCGATGATGCCGGTGACGCCGATGCCGACGCAGTCGCGCTGCGCCTCCTGGAAGAGCGTGTGGGTGAAGGCGCGGAGCCCCGACTTGCCCGCCGCGTACGGGCCCGCCTCGGTCCAGGTCCGGTTCGCCGCCGTGGACAGGATGTTCACGATGTGGCCGCCGCCCCGGGCGATCATGCGCCGGTAGGTCTCCAGGCACAGGTACATGGGGCCGAGCAGGTTGGTGGTGACGACCCGTGTCACCTCGTCGGCCGTCAGGTGCTCGATCGGCTTGGAGACGTCGACGGCGGCGTTGTTGACGAGGATGTCGACCGGCCGCCCGGCCTCCTCCAGGTCCGTGAAGACGGCGGCGACCGCCGCGGGGTCCCGTACGTCCATCTCCACGAACCGGGCGTCGTGCCCCTGGCCGGTCAGCTCGTCGCAGAGCCCCTGGGCCAGGTCCGCCCGGACGTCGGCGACGAGGACGGCCGCTCCCGCCCCGGCCAGCCTCCTGGCGATGGAGGCGCCGAGGCCCCGGGCGGCGCCGGTCACCAGCGCCCGTTTGCCGCGGAGGTCGGCTTGCGCTGCGTCGCCCATGACTGTGCCTTTCGTCGGGCTGTCCCTCGCGGCGCACGCTGTGTGACCGCTCCTCCTCCCACTGTGACGCGGGGTGCGCCGCACGGCATGTCGGCGCGGGAGCCCGGACGGCCCCGATGCCGGTCCCGGGGTGCGTGTGAGCAAGCACACCAGAAGCGCCAAACCGCGCGCTGCGTACGGGAATTGGGCTTGTTCCGGGTCATCGGCGCCGGAGCCGCCGAGAAGCGTCCCCGCCGCGTCTGCCACCATGGTCGTCGCCGTACTCCGGAGCATCCGCCGCCGCGCAATGACGGGCCGCACGGGATGACCAGCCGATCGCACGGCGTCCGATCCCCCGCCTGAGTCCCCCTCGGACCCGGCCCCGCGTCTCCCGAGTGCTCCTGTGTCTTCCTCACCTTTCTCGCGCCCTGCGCGCCTCCCGCGCTTCCCGCGCGCCCTCTCCGCTCCGTCCCGCACCTCCCCGTGGCGGTCCCTGCGGTACCGGTCCATGCGCTGGTGGTCCGTGGCCAACCTCGTGTCGAACGCCGGTACGTGGATGCAGCTCACGGTGCAGAACCTGCTGGTCCTGCAGATCACCGGGTCCGCCGCCGCGACCGGCCTGTCCATGTCGGTGCAGGCGGCGCCCGCGCTGCTGATGAGCGTGGTGGGCGGCGCGGCCGTCGACCGGCTGCCCCGCAGGCTCACCGCCGCCGTCAGCCAGGCCGTGCTCGGCGCGATCGCCTTCGCCACGGCCGCCCTGGTGGCGACCGGACGGCTCGACCTGACCCTGCTGATGGTGCTCGCCGCCGTCACCGGGGTCGTCGCCACGGTCGACGGGCCCGCCTGCGCCCTGCTCGGCAACGACCTCGTGCCGCCGGAGGACGTGCCCTCCGCCATCGGGGTGGGCTCCCTCGTCCACAGCGCGGGCCGTCTCGCCGGCGCGGCGCTCGGCGGCGTCACCGTCGGCTTCCTCGGCACGGCCGCCGCGTACGCGGCCAACGGGGTGTCGTTCCTCTTCGTGGCCTCGGTCATCCCGTTCCTGCGCCCGGCGTACGGGGCGGTGCGCTCCGCCGTGCCCGGCCCCGCCCGGGACGCCGCCGAACAGGTGGGCGCGGACATGACGGTGCGCCAGGGTCTGCTGTTCTTCCTGCGCCGTCCGCGCCTCGTGGCCCTCGCGGGTGTCACCGGCATCAGCGCGGTCCTCGGCCGGAACTACAACCTGACCCTGGCCGTGCTCGTCACGGGCCCGCTCGCCGGGGGCGCCGGATCGTTCGGCACGGTCTCCACGGTCCTCGCCGTCGGCGGGATCGTGGGCGCGGTGCTCGGGGCGCGGCTGCGCAGGCCGTCGGTGCGGCTCGTGGGGACGCTGGCCGCCGCGGGCGGACTGCTCCAGGCCATCGCGGGCCTCGCGCCGTCGTTCGCCGTCCTGCTCGTCCTCGTCCTGCCGATGGCGGTCGTGGAGACCGTCTCCGACACCGCGGGCACCACCGTCCTCCAGACCGATCCGCCCGCGCACCTGCGGGGCCGTGTCCTCGGGGTCTGGGGCAGCGTCAGCACGGTGTGGGGCCTGGCGGGGCCGCCCGCGCTCGGCCTCCTCATGGAGCTGGCCGGGGCGCGCGGCGCCCTGGTCTCCGGCGGTCTGCTGATTGCCGTATCGATCGCGGCGGGGCACCTGCTGCGCGGACGCCGGATCACCGCGCCGGTCGTCCTGCGCACGGAGGAGCACGAGGTGACGGCGCGGCCGGCCCTCGGCACGGCCGCCTAACGGCTCCTCGTCATGGAGCGTTGCCGCGCGGGCAGGTCCCGTACGGCGTCGACGACCTCCCCGGGCGTGATGCGCAGGAGGCGTGCGTCCGGGCGGTCGCCGTGGGCGTCGCCGGGGCGTGGCGCGTCGTCGGGGTCGGGGTGCCACAGGATGCGGTGGCGCGGATCGGGCGGCGGCCCCCACAGGCGCGGGGCGACCGGCCCGAACAGGACGACCGACGGGGTGCCCAGCGCGGTCGCGAGGTGGGCGAGGCCCGTGTCGCCGACGATCACGCAGCGGGCGTGCGCGACGAGCGCCGCCAGCCGGTCGAACGGTACGTCCGCCGCGCCGCCGATCACGGCGCGGCCGGGCAGCCCGGCCTCCGCCGCCACCGTGCGGGCGAGCGCCTCCTCCCCCGCCCCCGCCGTCACGACCACCTCGTGCCCGTCGGCCCGCAGCGCGGCGGCCACGGCGGCGAACCGCTCCGGCGGCCAGCGGCGGGCGGCGGCGTCGGCGCCGGGGTGCACGATCACCGCGCCGGGCGCCGGGGAGGGTGTCGCGGGCGGCTCGATCAGCAGGTCCGCGGGGTCGGCGTCGACGCCGTACCAGGAGAGCAGGCGACACCACCGCTCCCGCTCGTGCTCGTCGTCGCGCCAGGCCGGGCCCTCGATGCCGGGCGTGCCGGGGTGCGCGTACGCGAACAGGCGCCGGGGCCGCAGCCGGTGCAGCAGCAGATGGCTGGGCGGCCCGTTGCCGTGCAGGTCGACCGCGAGATCGGGCGGCGGCCCCGTCCAGTCGAGGGCGGCGGGAACCTCGCGCCCCGTGGCGGTCGTGGGCAACAGCCGGTCCACGAGCCCGGTCACCGCGGCGAGCGCACCAAGCCGCGCAGGCGCCGCGAGCACGATCTCATGCCCGGCCCACCTGCGACGCAGAGCACGCAACGCCGGCACAACGACCAAAAGATCCCCAAGCCCGAGAGCACGCAGGACGAGGAGGCGGGGGCGATTGGGAGGTGGCGACGAGGTCGCGGCTGTCTCGTACGTGGGGCGGTCGCGGGGCGGCGCCGAGGATGCGGCAGTCTCGCACGTGGGGCGGTCACGGGAGGACGCGGCTGCCTCGCGCGTGGCGCGCCCGGCCTGCGCGTCCTCCGGCCCGGCGTCACCTTGCCGCGCCACCCCCATGAAGCGGGGCCCAGCGGCACGGGACGACGCCGAAAGTCCGGCTGTCTCGTACATGGCGCCCCCAGCCAGCAGGCCCTCCGACCCGTGGCTGCCCTCCCGCGCCACCCTCATGACACGGTCCCCGGCGGGGCGCGGTGGCGACGAGGGGACGGCTGTCTCGTACGTGGCGCCCCCGGCCTGCGGGTCCTCCGGCCCGTGGCCGCCCTCCGGCGCCACTCTCATGACACGGTCCCCGGCGGCACGGGGTGGCGCCGAGGGCACGGCTGTCTCGCGCCTGGCGCCCCCGGCCTGCGGGTCCTCCGGCCCGGCGCCGCCTTCCCCCGCAACCCTCACGACACGGCCCCCGATGGCACGGGCCGACGACGAGGGCGCCGCTGTCTCGTACATGGCACCCCCAACCAGCGCGTCCCCCGACCCGGCGCCGCCATCCCGCCGCGCCGCCCTCACGACACAGCCCCCGGCGGCGCCGCGACGGCCGCTGCGCGGCGGGCCAGGGATGTGGTGGAGCGGCCGTCCAGGTAGGGCAGGACGACCGCCTGGCCGCCCCATGCCCGCAGTGTCCGTGCCTCGGGCAGGTCCTGTACCGAGTAGTCGCCGCCCTTGACCCACACGTCCGGCCGCAGCTGGGCTAGCAGCTTCTGGGGGGTGTCCTCCTCGAACACGGCGACGGCGTCGACGCTGCCGAGCGCGCGCAGGACGCGGACGCGGTCCGCCTCCTTGTTGAGCGGCCGCCCCGGGCCCTTGCGGCGGGCCAGGGAGGCGTCGGAGTTGAGGCACACGATGAGGCAGTCGCCGATGCGCCGGGCGCTCTCCAGGAGGCCGACGTGGCCCGCGTGCAGGAGGTCGAAGCAGCCGCCGGTGGCCACGACGGTGCCGCCGCGCGCCCGGACCCGTTCGGCGAGGGCGAACGCGTCGGTGACCGGCGGTTCCTCAGCGCGCGGCACGGCGGACGCGCGCCACAGGTCGGGGTTGCCCGCGCCGCCCGCCGACACGAACGCGGCGGCCTCCGCGACGGCCCGTTGCAGCGCCTCCTCGGGGAGCGCGCCGTCGGCGAGGACGGCGGCCGTCGTCGCGGCGAAGCAGTCCCCGGCGCCGCACGGGTCGCCGGACGCGCGGTACGGCGGCGGTACGAGCATCGGCGTACCGGAGCCGGGGCGGGTCAGGAGGACTCCGCGTTCGCCGAGGGTCACCGCGACCCCCGCGGCCTGCCAGCGGGCGGCGAGTTCGGTGCCGCGCGCGGCGTACGCGCCGAGGCTCTCGTCGCCCCCGGGGCACAGGGCGCGGCTCTCCGCCGCGTTGGGGGTGACGAGCCGCGCGCCCGGCACGGGCCCGTCGCCCTTGGGGTGCGGGTCCCAGACGAGCGGGGTGTGCGCGGCGACCGCCGCCAGGTGGGTGCGGACGGCGCTCGCCGTGCCGCGGCCGTAGTCGGCGACGAGCACGGCGTGGGCACGGTCGAGCGCCTCGCGCACGGCGGCGTCGGGCTCGCCGGGGGTGCCGCCGCCGCGGTCGATGCGTACGAGGGGCCGCCCGGCGGCGAGGACACGGGTCTTGACGGGGAGCGTACCGTCGAGGGGCAGTTCGACGAGCCGTACGCGTCCCGCCAGTCCCCGGCGTACGGCTTCGCTGGCGTCGTCGTCGCCGAGCGCGGTGACGAGGACGACCTCGCGTCCGCCGCGGGCGGCGAGCGCGGCGGCGAGGCCCGCACCGCCGGGGTGGCGGCGGTCCGCGGTGACGTCGACGACGGGCGCGGGGGCGTCGGGGGCAAGGCGGGTGGCGACGCCCTCGATGTCCTCGTCGAGGAGGACATCCCCGACGACGACGAGCGGCTTCGGCCCGGCCGGGGCGGTCACGAGAGGGCCCCGGGGACGGGGACCACGTGCGGCGCGGTCCGGCCGACGGTCGCCGCGACGGGCCCGGGGAGCGCCGCGTCGAACGCCTCGCACAGCAGGTGCACGGCGACGAGGTGGGCCTCCTGCACGGTGGCGGTGGTGTCGCCGTCGATGTGCAGGACTTCGTCGGCGGCCTCGCCGAGCGGGTTGGGGCCGGGCCCGGTGAGCGCCCAGACCCGCAGCCCGGCGGTCCGCCCGGCGACGGCGGCGGTGATCAGGTTGGCGCTGCGCCCCGAGGTGGAGAGCAGCATGAGGATGTCGCCGGGCCTGCCGTGCGCGGTGACCTGGCGGGCGAAGACGTGGTCGAAGCCGTAGTCGTTGCCGATCGCGGTCATCGCGGAGGTCTCCGCGTGCAGGGAGATCGCCGAGTACGCGGGCCGCTCGTGGCGGTACCGGCCGACCAGCTCCGCCGTCAGGTGCTGGGCCTGTGCGGCGCTGCCGCCGTTGCCCGCGGCGAGGAGGCGGCTGCCCGCGGGCAGCGCGGCGGCGAGCCGGCCGCCCCACTCCGCGATCCGCCCGAGGCTCTCCCGCCGCAGCCGGCCGAGGGCCTGCTCCAGGGAACGGCAGTGCGCGTGGGCGGCGTCGAATGCGGATGTTTCACTCATATCGGCTCGGGCGTACCGCGCCCTCGGGGGGCGTCGGCGGGCCCGCACCTCCTTCGGGGAGAGAGGGCGAGAAGAGGCGGTCGGATGGGACGGACGCGGGAAGCGGGGCGCCCGGGGCGGGGCTCACACCGCGCCCACCCCGCTCGCCACCGGCAGGGCGTCGAGGACGTCGCAGTACGCCGTCTCCGTCGCGGCGGCGACGCGGTCCCAGCCGAAGCGGCGCAGGACCCGGCGGCGTCCGGCCTCGCCGCTCGCCTCGCGGGTCGCCGGGTCGGCCAGGAGTTCGGCGACGGCGCGGGCGAGCGCCCGCGGGTCGCGGGGCGGGACGAGGCGGCCGGTCGCGGGGTCGGCGACCGTGTCGAGCTGGCCGCCGACCGCGCTGGCGACGACCGGCCGGCCGCAGGCCATCGCCTCCAGCGGGACGATGCCGAACGGCTCGTAGTCGGCGGGGCACACCACCACGTCGGCCGCGCGCAGCAGCGACGGCACGTCGGCGCTGGGCACGCCGCCCGTGAAGCGGACCCGGTCGGCGACGCCGGTGCGGCGGGCGAGCGCGCGCAGCCGGCGCACCTCGGGGTCGTGGCCGAGCCGCTCGGCGGGCGGCCCGCCGACGATCACCAGCTCCGTCTCGGGCAACTGGGCGAGTGCGGCGATCGACACGGCGGCGCCCTTGCGGGGCACGAGCCGCCCGAGTTGCAGCACTTGGTGGCGCTGGTCGCCGCGCGCGGCGACCGGCCCGCGCGGGGTGAACAGTTCGGTGTCGACCCCGCAGGGCACGATGCCGACCTTGCTCTCCGGGACGCCCATGCGGCCCAGCTCGGCGACCTCGTCGCGGCAGGTCGCGATGATCCGCTCGCAGCCGAGTCCGACCTCCGTCTCCAGGGCGATCCGCTGCGGCGGGCTGGGGTCGGCGAGCCGCTGGTGGCGCCGCTTCACCGTGCCGAGCGCGTGGTAGGTGTGCAGCAGCGGGAGCCCGAGCCGCCGGGTCGCCCACAGCGAGGCGAGCCCGGACATCCAGAAGTGCGAGTGCACCACGTCGGGCGGCCGGTCGCGCCAGACGCGGGCCAGGTAGCGGCCGAACGCGTCCATGTGCGGCAGGAGTTCGTCCTTGGGGATCTGCTCGGGCGGCCCGGCGGGCACGTGGTGGACGCGCACCCCGGCGCGCAGCGACGTCTCCTCGGGCAGTTCGCGCGCGTCGCGGCGGGTGTAGACGGTGACCCGGTGCCCGCGGTCGGCGAGCGCGCCCGCGAGGGCGGCGACGTGCACGTTCTGCCCGCCCGCGTCGACGCCGCCGAGTGCGGCGAGCGGGCTGGCGTGCTCCGAGACGAGCGCGATGGACAGCGCCCCCGTCGCGACGGGCGGCGCGCCGAACGTGCCGCTGTCGAAGGGGCCGAGGGACGAGGTCATGAGCGGGCCTCCGTCATCACGCGCTCCCAGTCGGCGAGGAAGCGCTTGAGTCCGTACCGGTCGAGTGCGGCCTGCCGGGCGCGGGCCCCGTCCTCGGCCGCCGCCTCCGGCTCCTCCAGGTAGTGGCGGGCGGCGCGGGCGAGCACGTCGGGGCGGGTGGAGAGCGTGCCGGTGCCGGCGGGGATCGCCTCCACGGCCTCCGTGGTGGCGAGCGCCACGACGGGCATGCCGAGGTGCATCGCTTCGAGGAGCGAGAGGCCGAGCGAGGTCCAGCGCACGGGGTGCAGGTAGAGGCGGCGCTCGGCGAGGGCCGCGTGCAGTTCGCTCTGCGGCAGGTCGGCGGCGCGGCACCGCTCCTCGGGCAGGCCGAGGTGTGCGGCGAGCCCTTCGGTGCGCATGCCGAAGACGTCGAGCGGGGCCGCCTCGCTCAGCGCGGGCAGCAGGTCGGTGCCGGTGTACCGGCCGCGCCGCACGGGTTCGTTGACGACGACCGCGGCGCGGGCGATCCGCCCGGTGTAGAGGTGGCCCGGGTCGACGATGCCGTGCTCGATCACCTCCGTACGGGTCGATCCGCAGTCCCAGAACAGGTGGTTGAAGTGGGTGACGTGGACGAGGGTGAGGTCGTCGCGGTCGGCGCACGGGTGGCGGGTGTTGGGGACGTCGCCGTCGGGCGCATTGTGCTCCAGGTAGACGGCGGGGACGTCGCGTCCGGGGCGGCGGCCGCCCAGCCAGCGTTCGGCGAGCTCCAGTTCGTGGGGGCGCTGGAGCAGGACCAGGTCCACGTCGGCGTCGCGCAGCTCCTCGGGCGTGACCTCGCGGACGGAGGCGGGCCAGGAGAACGTCTCCGCCCGTCCGAGCCCGTCCGGGTCGCGGCCGGGTGTCACCGGAACGAGGTAGGTGTGCGGGCCTTGGACGAACGCGGTCGTCCAGGAGCCGTGCACGTGCCACAACAGGATGTTCATACGGTCGCTCCTCGTTCCGTTGTCCGGCAGGGGACGCCGTCGGCGAGCGCTGCCACGGCCTTCAGGACCTCCGCGTCGCCGACCCCGTCGAGGCAGGGGTGGCCCGGCAGGGGGCAGTGCCGCGCCCGGCTGTCCGCGCAGGGCGCGCGCTGGTCGCCGAGCAGCACGTGCGGGACGCCGTACGGGCCCCAGCGCTCGGCCGGCACCACCGGCGCGAACAGGCACGCGACGGGTGTGCCGACGGCGGCGGCGAGATGGCCGGGCCCGGTGTTGCCGACCACCGCGACCCGTGCCCCCGCGAGCACGCCCGCGAGGTGCGGCAGGTCGGTGGCGCCGCCGAGGTCGAGGGCATGGCGCCCGGCGACCTTCGCGGTCAGCTCCCGCTCCCCGGGACCGCCGGTGACGACGACGCGGTGGCCGTCGGCGGCGAGCGCGGCGGCGGCGCGGGCGGCGCGTCCCGGGCTCCAGGCGCGGGCGGGGACGGCGGCGCCGGGGTGCAGCACGACGTACGGCTCGGGCCCGGTGAGCGCGGTGGTGTCGGGGGGTTCGGTGACGTGCAGCGCGCCGTCGTCCCCGTCGGGCAGGGCGAACCCGGCGGCGCGGGCGAGGTCGAGGGCCGCCGTCGCCTCGTGGCGGTGGGCCCTGCGGTGGTGGCGCAGGTCGAGGAGGGTGCCGGGGTAGTCGACGCAGTCGGCGCCGGTCCAGCCGACCCCGGCGAGCTTCAGGAGCAGGGCGATGGGCAGCGGGCTCTGGTGGAAGGAGACCAGGACGAGCGCCCGGTCGAACCGCCCCGCCGCGACCGCCTCGACGACCTCCCGCGTCGCCGCGCGCGACACGGGGGCCGGTTCGAGCCCGACCCAGGGGGCGTCGTGCACGAGGACGTCGTCGACACCGGGCAGCATCCGCCCCGCGTCGGCCCCCTGCGGTCCGCACAGCAGGGCGGTGTACGAGGACCCGGCGGCGACGGCCCGCACGGCGGGCCCGGCGAGCAACACGTCACCGGCGCTGTCGAGCCGGACGACGAGAGTACGGGGCTTCGTCATCGCCGCACCTCCCCGGAGGCCGGGGCCCGGGAGCACGCCAGGGCGAGCCGCACCGCGCTCAGCAGCACGGGCGCCCCGACATCCGCCGCCACGGCCCGCACACCGGACCGCGCGAGCAGCACGACCAGCGGACGCGGAAGAGTACGGGTGCCAGTCATCGCCGCACCTCCCCCGCCACCGGGGTGCGAGCGCACGCCAAGGCAAGCCGCACCGCGCTCAGCAGCACGGGAGCCCCGACATCCACGGCCACGGCCCGCGCACCGGGCCGCGCGAGCAGCACGACCAGCGGACGCGGAAGAGTACGAGTGCCGGTCATCGCCGCACCTCCCCCGCCACCGGGGCCCGCGAGCACGCCAGGGCGAGCCGGGCCGCGGTCAGCAGGTCCGGGGCGACCGTGTCGGCCGCCTCGGTCTCCTCGGCGCGGGTGACGGGCGTGGGGACCAGGACGCCGGAGGCGCCCGCCGCGCGGGCCGCGTCCATGTCCGCGCCGATGTCGCCGATGACGACGGCGTCCTCGGGGCGGACGCCGAGCCGTTCGCACGCGGCGAGGACCAGGCCGGGGCGCGGCTTGCGGCAGGCGCAGCCGTCGTCCGAGCCGTGCGGGCACACCGCCCAGACGGCGAACGGGCCGAGGAGTTCCTCCACGCGCCGCCGCACCGCATCGACCTGACCGCGCGTCAGCAGCCCGCGCGCGACGCCCGACTGGTTGCTCACGACGCCGACGGGGACTCCGGCCGCCCGGACCGCCGCGACGGCCTCCCGCGCGGTGGGCGTCAGGCGCACCCGCGCGGGGTCCCCGTTGTAGGGGACGTCCTCGACGAGCGTCCCGTCCCGGTCGAAGAGGACGACCGAGGGAGCGGACCCGGCGGCGCGGCGCGAGGGGCGCGGGCCGTCGAACAGCCAGGGGCCGGGGCTGATCGGGTCGGTGGTCATGGCCGCACCCGTTCCTCGCCGGGCACCGGCAGCGCGGGGGGCGCGGCCTGGAGCCCGGGATCGGACCCGTACCGGCTCGTCGGCGTCACGGCGCGGTGCCGGAGCTGACCCCGCAGCCAGTGCCAGGTCGCGGCGGGCGGGATGACGACGCTGGTCAGCGCCATCGCCGTCACCTCGTCACGGCTGCGGGGGCCGGGCACGATCCGGGCCAGGGCGAACTCGGCGGTCCCGGCCAGCCACAGCGCGGCGCAGGCCACGGCCGCGACGGGCTTGCGCGCCGCCGCGCACAGCAGGGCCGCCGTCGCCGCCCCCGTCAGCGCGGCGTGGCGGGGCAGGCGCCCGCGCGGGGCGGCGGCGCGGGCCCACCAGTCGCGGCCGTGCAGCCGCGTCATGAGCACGTCGTCCGCGTTGCCGGCCTGGAGCCGCACGGAGATCCACCGGCTCGCGGGCCGCACGGGGTGCGTGGTGGTGCGGGTCCCCTCGGCGACCGTCCATCCGGCGCCGATGATCCGCAGCGCGAGGTCGGCGTCCTCGCGGAAGGCGCGCCGGAACCGTTCGTCGAACCCGCCGACCTCCGCGAGCGCTTCACGGCGGTAGGCCATGTCGGCGGTGATCCACCGGGCGGTGGCGAGCCCCGCCGTGTTGCGTTCCCAGTCCGTGGGCGGCCGGTCGGCGGGGAGGGGCACGTCGACGCGGGCGGTGACGGCGCCTTCGCCGGGGGTGGCGGCGGCGAGGTCGAGCGCGAGGTCGTCGCACCAGCTGGGGCCGGGCACCACGTCGTCGTCGAGGAAGACGATCCAGGGCACGTCCCCGGCCGCCCGCCACCCGGTGTTGCGCGCGGCGGCGGGCCCGCGCCCGCCCCCGCTGACGACGGTGGTCGCGCGGCGCAACGGCTCGGGCACCTCGACGGGCAGCGGCGTCGCGGCCTGCGGGTGCCGCCGGTCGTCGACGAGGACGATCCGGTCGGGCTTCGGCCCGGCGGCCTCGGCGAGGGCGCGCAGGGTCGCTTCGAGGCTGGGCCTCCCGAGCGTGGGGATGACGACCGCGTACGTGCTCAGCTCGTCGTCGGCGTCGTACCCGGCCATCAGAGCACCTCCGCCTCGGCGGCCGCGAAGAGGTTCTGGCGGCGGATCGCGTACGGGCCGATGGCGAGGAGGTCGACCGGCGAGGAGCCGAAGCACTCCAGGGCGTCGCGCGGATCGTCGACCATGGGCCGGCCCGCCGTGTTGAGGCTGGTGTTGACGACGACGGGCAGCCCGGTGAGCCGCTCGAAGTGCTCCAGCATGCGGGCGACGAGGGGTTCTTGCCGCCGGTCGACGGTCTGGATGCGGGCCGTGCCGTCGACGTGGACGACGGCCGGGATCCGCTCCCGCCAGTCCTCGGCCACGTCGTGCACGAAGAGCATGTACGGGCTGGGCATCGGCCCGTCGAAGATCGCGGGGGCGCGCTCGGCGAGCACCATGGGCGCGACGGGCCGGAACTGTTCGCGCCCCTTCACGTCGTTGAGGCGTTCCAGGTTGCCCGCGTGGCCGGGGTGGGCCATGAGGGAGCGGTGCCCGAGCGCCCGGGGCCCGTACTCGGAGCGGCCCTGGAACCAGGCGACGATCCGGTTGTCCGCGAGGGCCTCGGCGACCGTCTCGGCGATGTCCGGCGGCCGTTCGAAGGAGACGGCGGCCGTCTTCAGCCAGGCGCCGAGTTCGGCGTCGGACCAGTCGCGGCCGAGGTCGGCACCGGTCATCGGCTCGGGCTGCACGCCTTCGCCCGCGCTGAGGAGCAGCGCGCCACCGAGGGCGGTTCCCGCGTCGCCCGCCGCGGGCTGCACCCACACGCGGGAGAACGGACCCTCGCGGGCGATACGGGAGTTGGCGACGCAGTTCAGCGCGACGCCGCCGGCGAGGGTGAGCACGCTGTGGTGGGTCTTGCCGTGCAGCCACCGCGCGAGGTCGAGCAGCGTCTCCTCCAGGACGGCCTGCGCACTCGCGGCCACGTCCGCGTGGTCCTGCGTCCACGGCTCGTCGGCGCCGCGCGGCGGGCACAGCTCGTGCCACGGCACCGCGCTGGCCCGGAAGCCGCCGTCGCCCGTCGGGTACACGTGGCGGCGCAGCTCCTCCAGCATGCGCGGCCTGCCGTGCGAGGCGAGCGCCATCACCTTGAACTCGTCGGAGGAGCGCAGGAATCCGAGGTGGTCGGTCAGCTCCTCGTAGACCAGGCCGAGGGAGTGCGGGAGGTCCTGCGCGTACAGCGGTTCCAGCTTGTCGCGGACGCGACGCGCGGCGAGGTGCGAGGCGCGCTCGCCCCGCCCGTCGAGCACGAGCACCGAGGAGTCCTCCGCGTCGGGCGCGGCGAAGGCGCTGGAGGCGGCGTGCGCCATGTGGTGCGGTACGAAGCGGACGATGCCGGGGTCGAGCCCGGGCAGCGCCGCCTTGAGGAAGTTCGGCGCTTCACGGGCGTAGGTCTGCCGGAGATGGTCCCAGGGATCGTCGAGCCCCAACGTGTCAGCGGGCCGCGCGAGTTCGGGATCGTAGGAGTAGGCGACGGCGTCCAGGTCCTCGGGGCGCAGTCCGGCCCGGCTCAGACACCAGGCGGCGGCCTTCTCGGGGAGTTCCCAGGCGGAGAACGGAAGGGGGCGCTTGCCGTGCTTGCGCCGCGAGAACCGCTCCTCCTCGGCGGCGGCGACGGTGTGCCCGTCGATGACGAGGGCGGCGGCGGGGTCGTGGAAGAGGGCGTTGATTCCGAGGATGCGCATGTGATGTGTCCGTAGTTCTCTCGGCAGTACTCACGGGACACGTCGTCGGAGGGGGCGCTGAGCCGCACCGATGAGACGACGCGCGGGGTCAGGGGCGTCATCGCCGCGACACAGGTCAGCGGGCGGGGCTCTCCGTACGGCTCTCGGTGGCGCGGAACCAGTCGATGGTGCGCCGCAGCCCTTCCTCGGCGCCGATCTCCGGCTGCCAGCCGAGCTTGTCACCGGCGAGGGTGATGTCGGGGCAGCGGACGGCGGGGTCGTCGGTGGGCCGGTCGATGAACCGGATGTCGGACGAGGACCCGGTCAACTCGATGACGAGACGCGCCAGTTCGAGCATGGTCAGCTCGGAGGGGTTGCCGATGTTGACGGGCCCGCGCATGCCGTGGGCGGCGGCGGCAAGAATGCCGGCCACGGTGTCATCGACGTAGCACAGCGAACGGGTCTGCCGCCCGTCCCCCGTGACGGTGAGCGGCTCCCCCGCGAGCGCCTGCCGGATGAAGGTGGGCACGGCACGCCCGTCATGGCCGCGCATCCGGGGCCCGTACGTGTTGAACAGGCGGACGATGCAGGTGTCAGTGCCCTCGGCCTCGGCGTGGGCCGTGGTGAACGCCTCACCGAACCGCTTCGCCTCGTCGTAGACGCTGCGGGGCCCCACCGGGTTCACATGGCCCCAGTACCGCTCGTCCTGCGGGTTCTGCTCCGGGTCGCCGTAGACCTCGGACGTCGAGGCGAGGACGAACCGGGCGCCATGGCGGTGCGCGAGCCGCAAGGCGTTACGGGTGCCGAGGCTGCCGGTCTCCAACGTGTGCAGGGGCAGCCGCAGATAGTCGGCGGGGGACGCGGGCGAGGCGAAGTGCAGCACCAGATCGGGCGCCCGCTCGACGGTGATCCCCTCGGCGACGTTCTCCCGCACGAGCGTGAACCCGGGCCGGTCCAGCAGCGGCTCCACGTTCTCCGGGCGCCCCGTACTGAAGTCGTCCACGCAGGTCACCGCTGTTCCGGCGGCCAGCAACGCGGTGCACAGGTGCGAGCCCACGAAGCCCCCGCCGCCGGTGACGACGGCGTGCTCCCACTTCGGTATCCGTTCCGTGACCATGCTGATCTCCTCCGTACACCGCGACAGCGTGCCGCTCGCCCAGCGTCCGCCAGGCGACGGCCCGGGGCCTGGTGACGTGGTGCATTGGAGTGAGTGACGGAGGGTGAGGGTTATACGGGGTTGAGCACGGGTCGCGCGGGAAGCCCAGCGTTGTTCTCGCAGCCCAGCTCCTTGGCCATGGCGAGGGAGAAGGAGTGGGCGACAGTGGCGTAGGCGTCTTTCAGGGCCTTGAGCTCGCCGTCGTCACCGTCGGGCTCCATGGGCATGCCGCCGGGCCGTACGCCGATGACGACGTGGGCCGCGTTCGACGGGCCGGGCAGCTTGTCGCTCTTGCACGCGAAGAAGACGTACGCCTTGTTCGGCGCGGTCTCGGCCCGCTCCCCCATCTTCAGCCTGCTGAATTCGGGGGAGGAGGGGCCCGACGGGGCGTCCTCCGCCAGTTTCCAGGTGATCCCGAGCTCGAAGTGCCGCGTCTTGAGCGGCGTGAAGATGCGGCAGACGTCCTCGGTGCGGGTAGCCAGCGGGGCCGCCTCGGCGAGGTTCACCGCGGCCGCCTGGACGTTGTTCCTCTCCCCCGACGCCTCGAACCGCGACGCCCCCGTGATCACCTTCAGCGCCTTGGACGCCTCGGCGGACACGGCATGACCGCCGCAGAGTTGCGTCGCCGAGACGACCTTGTAGTCGTCGGGAAGCCCATCATCGGCGCCGTCCCCTCCGCACCCCGTGGCCCCGAGGAACAATGAGCCGGCCACGACTGCGGAGAGCAGCCCCCCGCGCACCGACCTACCACTGATCACTGTCCGCATCCTCACGTGTCCTCGGCCGCCCCGCGGCCTCAGCCGGTCTCCGGGTCGTTGCCCTGCTGGTTCTCCCGGTCGTTGCCGGTCGCGTAGCCCAGCAGCATCGATTCCTTCAGGTCCTGCCCGAACTTGCTGTTGGGGTCGATGCCGTTGTTCAGCAGATAGGCCTCCATCGGGGCCTCGGCCATGCTCTCACCGGAGGAGTAGATCTTGGTCTTCTCGTCCCTGGTGAGCTCCTCGACCTTCTCCTTGTGCTCGTCCACCGAGTTGTCGGCGCCGTCGCCGACCATCTGGCCGATGAGCTGCTCGGCGGCGCCGCTCGCGGTGTCGGTCGCCAGCGGGATGAGGACCGCCGCCGTGCCCACGGCCGCCGTCGCGGGCAGGAAGGCGACACCCGCCGCGATGCCCGCCGTGGCGCCGAACTCGACCCAGCCCGCGCGCTTGGCGACCGCCTTCTCGTAGTCCTCGTGGGTCTTGAGGTTCGTGGCCTCCACCTGGTCGGCGCGGGACTGGTCGAGCATGCCCTGCACCTCGGCGCCGATGCGCACGGTCGCCCTGGCGGCACCCTCGTTCGGCTGTCCGTCGGCGCCGACGGTCCCCTCCAGTGCGCTGCGGCTGTAGACCTGCTCCGCGGTCGAGAGCGTCGCGTAGGCGTCCGGGTGCTGACCCATGGTGCTGAGGAAGCCGCGGACGGTGCTCCGCCCGTTCCCGTCCGTGGTCCCCGAGAAGTCGAGGTGCCCCTTCCCGTCCTTCGGCGCGAACACGCTGTCCGGATCGTTCTTGTCCAGCGCCCAGTTGATGTCGTCGATGTAGCCCGCGCCCATGGTGCCCAGGCTGTCGGCCATCGCCTCGTGATGCTCCTTGAGCAGCCCCGGGTCGTCCGCGTACTTCTCCATGACCTGCCGCATGACCGCGGCGTTGTCGGCGTCCCGCTTCACATCGGCGTCCGGTTGCCCGGCGGGGTAGCCGAGGGTCGCGGCCTCCAGGGCGTGGCCGAGGGCGTCGGGCATGTGGTCGAGCGAGCCCTTGAGCTCCTTCTCGTCGAGCGAGTTGACGTCGCCGAAGGAATCCCAGTCCTCGTCGGTGAAGAAGTCGAGGTAGTTGTCGAACGCCTTGCCGTCCTTGTCCTTCCCGAGGTTGGCCGTGGCACCCTGATTGACTGTGCCGTCCTCGTTGTACGCGGTCGGCGGGTCGGTGAAGAACTTCTTCGCCGCCTCCGGACTGTTGCCGAGCGCTTCGAGCATGGCGGTGGCCGGATCGTAACCGGCGCCGTTCTTCCCGGAGGGGTTGAACGGGTTCTTGAACGGGCTGTTCACCACCTTGTTGTCGGCGAACATGTACGGGTCCTTGGCGTGCAACTGCGCCACGTGCTCCGCGATCGGGTTGAGGAACTTCGCGTCGTAGTTCCCGTACCGCATGATGCCGCCGAGGAGCTGATACCCGAACGGCCCGCCGTAGTCGTTCTTGGCGAGCGGAATGCGCTCCGTGCCCAGTTTACGGAGTTCGGGGCCCCACTTGTCGGTGAATTCCTTGTCGTGGGAGGCGGTGGCCAGATTGAGGCCGAGGTTCCGCTGCAGCTCCTGGACGTCCTTGAGCCGCTCCGCGTCGACTTTGCCGTATTCGTACGTGTCCGTGGAGAGCTGCCCGAAGAACGCGAGGGACTTCTCGGGGCCGAGCTTCTCGTAGAAGCCCTTGGAGAATTCGGCCGACCCGTGGTTGTCGGCCAGCAACTCATTGAGCTGCTGAAGCTCGGCGTGCGTCAGGTCCCGGCCCTTGGACGCGAGGGCGGCGGCGCGGGCGGCCTCCTCTTGGTCGAGCTTCGTGTACGTGGGAGCGCTGAAGTCCTTGCGGTCGGTGACGTTGGCCTCAAGGCTGTTCTTGAGGGCGACATCGGTGTCGTTGCAGTCGTCGACGATCTGGTCGATCCGCTTCTGCCACGACTCGATGTTCTTCCGCTCCTGCTGAAGGAGGTCGCTGTAATCGGGATCGTGCCGCGCCCCGGGCTGCTCGGACAATGGATGCCGGGCCGTCACCTTGCCCTTGCCGTCCACGTGAATCCCAGCAGCGGGCCCTTCATGGTCCCGGATATTGACGAGGTCGTCCTTGGCCTTCTTGATGGCCGCGTAACCGTCCTCCAGGATCAGCTTCACGCCCTTGGCCTCGGCGGCGGCGTCCGCGAACTCCTTGACGGTCTTGCTGATGAACGCCTTGGTGACCCCGGCGTTGACGCCTTCCCAGGCCGCCTTGTCCGCCTTGGCCTTCATTCCGTCACCGGCGTCGGTGGCGAGCTTGTCCAGCTTCCCCGCCATTTCCGACCAGTCGTCGGCGGCGGCCTTCAGCTTGCCCACGGGGGCGTCGATGATGTCCTCGTACTTCAGCATGGTGGTGCGCTCCCCCGAGCCCTACTTCATGTATTCCGAGAGGACGGAGATACGGGTCAGATCACCCTCGACCTTCGCCTCGTCCTTGGCGTGCTGGGCCTTGCTGTAATCAAGGTGGTTCGAGATCTGCGCGCAGGACTCCGTCAGCGTCTTCAGATGCGTCTGCCAGAAGTCGTGCACCTTGAGCACGGCCGCCCCACTGGCGAAGTTCCCGTTGGTCAGCGCGGTCGCCGCGTCGAAGGTGGAGGCACGGGCGATGTCACCGTCCTTCTGCACCCGCCCCAGCAACTCATAGGCGTCGCTGCCGATGGCGCCGAGGTCGTCCCGGTGCACCACGAGATCGCCCTCGCCACCACCACCGCCTCCGCCCCCGTCGGCCGGAATGCTGTTGAGCCGCATGGCACTCCGCTCGGCCGCCGTGGCACGCAGCTCGGCCCATTCCCGCTCAAACGTCATGAAAGCCCCCGCGACTCATCCATTGCCCAGGACACCAACTACCCGCTCGGTGGCCGATAGTTGCTCCTGAAGCCTGGACGGCACCGTACACGCGCGCCCGCGCGCCGATCAACGATCAGCCGCTCAACTGCCCGCTCTTGAGCGCCGACACAAAGGAGGCCCAGTCAGAGGAGGAGAACACGAGCACCGGCCCGCGTGAAACCTTGCTGTCCCGCACCGGGACGACAGCGGCGAAGTCGTCGGAGATCTCGACGCAAGCCCCGCCGTCCTGGTTGCTGTAGCTGCTCCTGCGCCAGGAGGCGGCGGTCAGATCGGTGGATCGCACTTTGCTTCCTCCAGCATCCGCAGAATGAATTTGCGCGACTCAACCGGGGTGAGCGCCATGTCGCGCACCGCATCGTACGTCTTCTGCAAACGCACAACCGGGTGCGCGTCCTCGATGAGTTCGCCCCGGTATCCATTTTCGGTGTAGGCGACAGTTCGCCCTTCCGGCAGGAGCAGGTACCACATGTCGGCGCTCATAAGACCGTGCAACCCTGCCCTCTGCAGAAGCACATGGACCGTCACATTGGGACGCTCCGCAGCTTCCCCGAGGTACTCCAGTTGCCCCCGCCACTCCCCCGCATCCTGCAAGGGCGTCCGCAAGACCGCCTCGGACAGGATGGTCCGGAACGGGGGCGCGTCCTCCCCCGCCAACAACTCTCGCCGCCCCATCCGCGCCTCGACCTGCTGCTCAAGCTCCTTCCCCCTGAGCCCGCCCGCGGCAAGAACCTCCCGCGCATACCCCGGCGTCTGCAACAACCCCGGCAGCACACTCACCGCGAAGTGCCACAGGCTCCCCGCCTGCGCCTCAAGCGCCATGTACCGCCGGTACCGCTCACGGAACTGCGTATGGTCCCCGGCGGCCAGCTCCCAGAGGGCCAGCAACAGCCCCGGCGTCCCGTAGTGCGTGTCCAGCGCTTGGACGACCTCCGGGCTGCCGATCGTCTCGCCCTTCTCCATCTTGCCGAAGAGCGAGTAGTCCCAGCCCAGCCGTTCACCGAGCGCCCGCAGGCTGGTCCCGCTCGTGGCCCGCAGTCTCCGCAGTTCCTCCGCGAACCGCTGACGTGGCTCTTGACTGCGGCCGGTGATGACGCGCCGTTGCGACATGCCGCTCCCTCCGGGACGTGCGCTGAACGATGTGGAACGCGTGGAACCACCTGCGCGGGCAGGGGCACGATCGCCCCGCCCACAACGCGGTCACCCGCCTCCGGACGCACTCTGGTGACGACCGGGCTA
Source organism: Streptomyces sp. NPDC046939 (assembly GCF_040644575.1). NCBI lineage: Bacteria > Bacillati > Actinomycetota > Actinomycetes > Kitasatosporales > Streptomycetaceae > Streptomyces > Streptomyces sp. NPDC046939. The sequence continues at coordinate 27,107 of NZ_JBEYWV010000029.1, read as the reverse complement.
CGCAGCGTAATCCACGCAGGACAGCCAGGTCATGCAGTCAGCGGAACCCGCACACGCAACCCACGGACGAGGACCCGGACATGGCCCCCACGCCCCGCAACGCCACCACCACCACGGAACCCAAGATCGAGGAAGCCATCGCGGCCCGCGACGCCCTCGCCGCCGCGCTCTCCCAGACGGGTATCCAACTCCCCGCGATGGACATCCGTACCCCCTGGGCGGACGACCACAAGGACGAGCCCCGGTACGCGCTCGTCCACCTGGGCGTGTGCTCGGCCTCCGTAGCCCTGCTGATCGCGGACGTGATCAACAAGGGGATCGCCAGGTGACGGACGCCGCCGACGATGCCCTCGCCGCCGCCGTCGTCACCACCGGCAAGGTCGTCCACGACACGGTCCGCGACCGCGTCGGACGCGTCATGGGCCACGAGGGCCCGTACATCCAACTCCGCCCACTCGCAGGTGGCCGCGAGTGGGACGCGACCCCCGACCGCATCCGCGTCCTCACCGCGGACGAGCTACTGAGCGCTCTCCTCGCCGTGGCGAACGCCCGCAGCAGACAGCCCAGATGACGGCAGCCGCCCGCCACAGCGGCTACTTCGCGGCAGGCTCCAAGATCGCCACGCACTCCACATGATGCGTCATCGGAAACAGATCGAACGCCCGCAGCGTCCGCACCCGGTACCCGCCCTCGCGGAAGTACGCAATGTCCCGGGCCAGCGCCGCCGGGTCGCAGGCGACGTACGCGATGCGGCGGGCGCCGAGTGTCGTGAGGTGGGCGACCGTTTTCTTGCCCGCGCCCGCGCGCGGCGGGTCCAGGACGATGAGGTCGGCCTCGGTGATGCCGGTGCGCGGCAGGACCGACTCGACCTTGCCCTGCTCGATGCGGACCCGGTCGAAGGAGGCGAGGTTGTGGCGCGCGTCCTCGACGGCCCGCTTGCCGGACTCGATGCCGAGCACCGCGCCCTTGTCGCCGACGCGATCCGCGAGGGCGCCCGCGAAGAGGCCGACGCCGCAGTACAGGTCGAGCGCCGTGTCGCCCTTGCGCGGCAACAAGCCCTGCATGACCGCGCGCATCAGCGTGTCCGCCGCCTGCGGGTGGACCTGCCAGAAGCCGCCGCTGCCGACCCGGTACGTACGGCCGTCGGCGCGCTCGCGCACGAAGGCGCGGCCGTGCACGCGGTGCACCCCGCGGTCCTTCTCGCCGACGCGCATCACGGAGACCGGCTTGTCCAGCTCGACGAGCGGCAGCCGGGCGCCGGGCTTGGGCTCCAGGATGACCATGCGGTCCTGGGAGCCGGCGGCGGCGATGGCGTCGACGGACTCCATGCCCGACCAGTCCCGCTGCTCGATGCCCAGCTCGGAGATGCCCTCGGCGGCGATCATGCAGTGCTCGATGGGCTCGACGTCGTGCGAACGGTGGCGGCGCAGCCCCGCGTGCCCGTCCTCCGTCACCGCGTACTGGACGCGCGTGCGCCAGGAGGGGACCTGGCCCGCCGGGACCTTGTCGCCCTCGGCCGGCATCACGGTGCCGTCCCAGCCGGCCTCCTCGGGTGTGAGGCCCGCGAGCCGCCGCAACTGCTCGGCGACGACCTCGCCCTTCAGGCGGCGCTGCGCGCCCGGCTTCGCGTGCTGCCAGTCGCAGCCGCCGCAGCGGCCGGGGCCCGCGTACGGGCAGGGCGCCTCGACCCGGTCCTTGGACGCTTCGAGCACCTGTACGGCGTCGGCGCGCAGGAAGCGGTCGCCCTCCTCGCCGGACGTCACCCGGGCCACGACCCGCTCGCCGGGCAGCGTGTGCCGGACGAAGAGGACCTGGCCCTCGGCGGTGCGCGCGATGCAGTGCCCGCCGTGCGCGACGGGCCCGATCTCGACCTCGTACTCCTCCCCCACCAGTGACGTCTTCTCTTCTGCCTGCATGGCGGGGGCTCCAGTACCTCTGAGGGGAAACGGCCGGAAAGCGCGAGCGGCCGGACAACAGCCGTCCAGTCTACGTGGCTGTCGTCCGGCCGCTCACCACGAGCCGGTCCGCGCGGGATGCGCGGGTACTACTTGCCGCTCGGCTGCTTCGGACGCTTCTCGACCGGTCCGCGGCGCACCGAGCCCGGCGCGTGCCATTCGGAGCGCCTGCGCGCCCGCTTCTTGGCCGCTTCGGAGGACTCGAGCTGGTAGGGCACGGAGGTCACCATGATCCCCGGCGTGAACAGCAGGCGTCCCTTGAGCCGGAGCGCGCTCTGGTTGTGCAGCAGGTGCTCGTACCAGTGGCCGACCACGTACTCGGGGATGATCACGCTGATGGCGTCGCGCGGCGACTCCCGGCGCAGGCTCTTGACGTACTCGATGATCGGGCGGGTGATCTCGCGGTAGGGCGAGTCGAGCACCTTGAGCGGAACGTCAAGACCTCGACGCTCCCACTCGTCCCTCAACGCCTTCGTCTCGGCCGGATCAACATTGACGCTCAATGCCTCAAGGGTGTCCGTACGCATCAACTTGGCGTAGGCGAGCGCGCGCAGGGTCGGGCGGTGGATCTTCGAGACCAGGACGATCGAGTGCACGCGCGACGGGCGGACGCTGTCGTCGGACGGCGTCTCCGGCGCGGCGATCTCCTCGGCGACCCGGTCGTAGTGCTTACGGATCGCGGTCATCGTCGCGTAGAAGATGCACATGCCGAGCAGCGCCACCCAGGCGCCGTGCGTGAACTTCGTGACCAGGACGACGACGAGGACGAGGCCGGTGAAGAAGGCGCCGAACGCGTTGATCGCGCGGGAGCGGACCATGTGGCGGCGCTTGTCGGCGTCGCGCTCGGTCGCCAGGTGGCGGTTCCAGTGCCGGACCATGCCCGTCTGGCTGAGCGTGAAGGAGACGAACACGCCGACGATGTAGAGCTGGATCAGGCGGGTGGAGTCGGCGCCGTAGATGACGACGAGGAGCATGGCGGCGCCCGCGAGCAGCACGATGCCGTTGGAGAACGCGAGGCGGTCGCCGCGGGTGTGCAGCTGGCGCGGCAGGTAGCGGTCCTGGGCGAGGATCGAGCCGAGCAGCGGGAAGCCGTTGTACGCCGTGTTGGCGGCGAGGAAGAGCACGAGCGCCGTGGCCGCCGCCAGGATGATGAACAGGAAGCTGCCCTTGCCGAAGACGGCCTCCGCGACCTGGGAGATCACCGGGTTCTGCACGTAGTCGGCGCCGACCGCGACACCGTTGTGGATCAGGTCGGTGGCGGGGTGCTCGGCCATCCGGACCTTGGTGGCCATGGCGAGCGCGATGATGCCGCAGAACATGGTGACGGCGAGCGCGCCCATGAGGGCGAGCGTGGAGGCCGCGTTCTTCGACTTGGGCTTGCGGAACGCGGGGACGCCGTTGGAGATCGCCTCGACGCCGGTCAGCGCCGCGCAACCGGAGGAGAAGGCGCGCAGGAGGAGGAAGACGAGCGCGAAGCCCGCGAGCCCCTGGTGCTCGGCCTTGATGTGGTAGTCGGCGGTGGGGGCCCGCATGGAGTCGTCGAGGACGATGCCGCGGAAGGCGCCCCAGGCGATCATGATGAAGACGCCGGCGACGAACACGTACGTCGGGATCGCGAAGAGCTTCCCGGACTCCTTGACGCCGCGCAGGTTCATCAACGTCAGCAGGACGATGACGGCGCAGGCGCACAGCACCTTGTGCTCGACCACGAAGGGGATCGCCGAGCCGAGGTTTTCGATGCCGGAGGCGATGGAGACGGCGACGGTGAGGACGTAGTCGACGAGCAGGGCGCTGGCGACGGTGAGCCCGGCCTTCGGGCCGAGGTTGGTGTTGGCCACCTCGTAGTCGCCGCCGCCGCTCGGATAGGCGTGCACGTTCTGCCGGTAGGAGGCGACGACCGTGAACATCAGCACGACGACCGCGACGGCGATCCAGGGGCTGAAGTGATAGGCCGACACGCCCGCGATGGAGAGGACCAGCAGGACCTCGCCCGGCGCGTACGCCACGGAGGACAGCGGGTCGGAAGCGAAAACGGGGAGAGCGATGCGCTTCGGCAGGAGCGTTTCTCCGAGCCGATCACTGCGCAGAGCGCGCCCGATCAAGATCCGTTTGGGCACGTCGGTCAGTTTGGACACGCAGAGGATCGTAAGCGGTCGAAAGGGGGCCCGCCCACCCACCACCCCGATTCGGGACCGTGCCGCCCGTCACGCCCACGTCACCGGCCCGGAGAGCGCCGACGATCTAGCCCCCGACGCGAAGGAGGACTTCCCGCGCATTGCCGCTACGGTGGTGCCGAGCGTGCGGCGGGGAATAAATCCGGCGCCGCGCCCGAGATCGAGCCGCACCGGTCGGACCGAGCCGCGAGAGAGAGTCATGAGCAGGGTGTTTACGCAGGTCAGTTGGCCTATGAGGAGTGCGGGGTAGGTCCGTGCATATCGTGATCATGGGCTGTGGCCGAGTGGGGTCCCAGCTCGCCCAGACCCTGGAGCAACAGGGCCACACGGTCGCCGTGGTCGATCAGGACCCGACGGCCTTCCGCCGTCTGGGCTCCGGGTTCGGCGGCCGTCGCGTCACCGGGGTCGGCTTCGACCAGGACACCCTGCGCGAGGCGGGCATCGAGGAGGCGGGCGCCTTCGCCGCCGTCTCCAGCGGTGACAACTCGAACATCATCGCCGCCCGGGTGGCCCGCGAGATGTTCGGCATCGAGAACGTGGCGGCGCGGATCTACGACCCCCGCCGCGCCGAGGTCTACCAGCGCCTGGGCATCCCCACGGTCGCCACGGTCCGCTGGACCGCCGACCAGATGCTGCGCCGCCTGCTGCCGTCGGGCGCGGAGCCGCTGTGGCGCGACCCGACCGGTGGTGTGCAGCTCGCCGAGGTGCACGCCTCCGACGCCTGGGTCGGGCACAAGATCAGCCGCCTCCAGGAGGAGACGGGCGTGCGCGTGGCGTTTCTCACCCGGCTCGGCGAGGCGATCCTGCCCACGTCGCAGACGGTGCTGCAGGAGGGCGACCTCGTGCACGTGATGATGCGCACGGACGAGGTCGAGAAGGTCGAGGCGGCGTTCGCCGAGGGCCCCGAGGAAGGCGGTCACTGATGAGGGTCGCCATTGCCGGAGCCGGAGCGGTCGGCCGCTCGATCGCGGGCGAGCTCCTGGAGAACGGTCACGAGGTCCTCCTCGTCGACAAGGCGCCGACGGCCATCTCGGTCGAGCGCGTCCCGCAGGCGGAGTGGCTGCTCGCCGACGCCTGCGAGATCACGTCCCTGGACGAGGCGGCGCTCCAGCGCTGCAACGTGGTCATCGCGGCCACCGGCGACGACAAGGTCAACCTCGTCGTCTCCCTGCTCGCGAAGACCGAGTACGGGGTCCCGCGGGTCGTCGCCCGTGTGAACAACCCGAAGAACGAGTGGCTGTTCAACGAGTCGTGGGGCGTCGACGTCGCCGTCTCCACCCCGCGTCTGATGTCGGCCCTGGTGGAGGAGGCGGTGAGCGTCGGCGACCTGGTCCGCCTGCTCCGCTTCAGCCACGGCGACGCGAACCTGGTCGAACTGACGCTCCCGCCGGAGTCGGCGCTGGCCGGCACGCGCGTGGGCGACGTCCAGTGGCCGCAGGACACGTCCCTGGTCACGATCATCCGCGGCACCCGCGTCCTGGCCCCCAGCCAGGAGGACTCCCTGGAGGCGGGCGACGAACTGCTGTTCGTGGCGGCCCAGGCGCGCGAGGAGCAGTTGGAGGACCTGCTGTCGGTCCGCCGCGAGGACGCGTAAAGAAAAGCAAAAGGATGGCCCGGCGAGCTTTCAGCTCGCCGGGCCATCCTTTTGCTTTTCAGGGGCGCGGGGAACGGCGCGCTCAGCCACAGACCACCCGCACCCGCGAAGGCACCTCAGGCCTCACGGCGATGCCGCGCCGTACCCCCACCCTCAACACGGGCCGCCTCCGCCTTCTCCGCGGCCTCCATCTCGGCAAACACATCGATCGGCGCGGGCGCCTTCGCCAGGAAGACCCACGTGAGCCACACCGCCAGCAGGAACGGCGGGATCTTCAACGCGATGAGCACCCAGCCGAACTGCGTGCTGGCCGCGTCCGTGTCCGCCCAGAAGTACAGCGGGAACAGGATGGCGCACTTGGCGAGCAGGATGAGCCCCCAGGCCCAACTCGCCTTGCTGTACGCCTTCTTCCGGCCGGGGTTCCGCGTCCGCCAGGACAGATTCTCCTTGAACACCGGTCCGAGGATCAGCCCGATCAGGGGAACGCCGCACAGCGTGGTCACGATGTACGCGAGCGCGAGGCCCAGTGTGTAGAGCATGCCGGGCAGGTAGAACGCCTTGGCGCTGCCGGTCATCATCGCGAAGACGACGCCGAACGCGACCCCGAAGACGCCGCTGAAGGCGTGCTTGACGGTGTCCTTCATGACCAGGCGGACCACGACCAGGACCAGGGACACCGCGAGGGCCGCGATGGCCGACATGTGCAGGTCCTTGTTGATCGTGAAGATGGTCACGAAGAGGAGGCCGGGGACGACCGTCTCCACCATGCCGCGCACGCCGCCGAACGCCTCGAAGAGCGCGGCTTCGGTCACCGCCTTGGCGGCGGTGGAGCCGTCGACAGTTCGATCGGCTTCTTGTTCGCGGTCGGTCGGCTTGTCGAGGGACGTCACCGGCTACTCCCGTCCGAGCGGTCTGAGTTCGTACTTCGGGTTGAACAGCACCCTACGGCCCCGGCTCATCGAGATCCGTCCCGAAGCGATCAGCTTGCGGCCGGGCTCGATGCCCACGATCGAGCGTCGGCCGAGCCAGACCACGTCGAGCGCGGCCGAGCCGTCGAACAATTCCGCTTCCAGGGCCGGGACTCCGGCGCGTGGTCGCAGGGTCACCGTGCGCAACGTACCAGTTACCGACACCACTTGGCGGTCATGGCAGTCACCGATGCGCGTGCAGCCCGTGGTCTCCGAATCCTCGCGCAGCTCCTCCGACTCCAGATCCTCCTGGGAGGTGGACAGTCGGTCGAGCATGCGCCGGAAACGGCCCGCCGGCTTCTCGGACGCCCTGTCGGAACGAGGAACAGCACTCATACAGGAAGCGTACCCGGGGCCGCTGACACGGTCGTACTCGCTGGTGTACCCGCTTTTCGGGCCCCGTACCGCTCGGATCACCTCTCGAAGCGGTAGCCCATGCCGGGCTCGGTGATGAAGTGCCGGGGGTGCGAGGGGTCGGTCTCCAACTTGCGGCGCAACTGCGCCATGTACACGCGCAGGTAGTTGGTCTCCGTGCCGTAGGACGGCCCCCAGACCTCCTGGAGGAGCTGCTTCTGGCTGACGAGGCGGCCCGTGTTGCGCACGAGCACTTCGAGCAGGTGCCACTCGGTGGGGGTGAGCCGCACGTCACGGCCGTCCCGGTGGACCTTCTTCGCGGCCATGTCGACGGTGAAGTCCTCCGTCTCAACGATGCCGCCGTCCTCGGGTCCGCCGGTGGGCTCGGCGCGCCGTACGGCGGCCCGCAACCTGGCGAGCAGCTCGTCCATGCCGAACGGCTTGGTGACGTAGTCGTCGGCGCCCGCGTCGAGCGCCTCGACCTTCTCGTCGGAGGAGTGGCGGGCGGAGAGCACCAGGATGGGGACGCGGGTCCAGCCGCGCAGCCCCTTGATGACCTCGACGCCGTCCATGTCGGGCAGGCCGAGGTCGAGGACGACCACGTCGGGGTGGCGGGCGGCGGCGAGCTGGAGGGCGCCCGCGCCGTCGGACGCGGCGTCCACCTCGTACTTGCGCGCCTTGAGGTTGATGACGAGGGCGCGCACGATCTGCGGTTCGTCGTCGACCACGAGCACCCGGGTCATGCGTGCCTGCCTCTCTGCGGTCCTGCGCTGCCGGCTTCCGGTGCCGTCGCTGGTGGTGAAGTGGTTGGCGGTGATGTCGCTGATGGTGGTGTCGGTGCTGCCGTACGGATCAACGTCTGGTCCTGTGGTTCGGATGCGCGGCCCGCGGCCCGCAGGGTGAGCACCATGGTGAGGCCGCCCCCTGGAGTGTCCTCCGCGTCGAGCGTGCCGCCCATGGCTTCGGCGAAGCCGCGCGCCACGGCGAGCCCGAGGCCCACGCCTGCCCCGCGCGGGGCGTCCCCGTGGCGCTGGAACGGGGCGAAGATGCGCTCCTTGGCCTCGTCCGGGACGCCGGGGCCGCGGTCGACGACGCGCAGTTCGAGCCGTTCGCCGAGGGTGCTGGCGGAGACGAGGACGGGTTGATCGGGTGGACTGTACTTGACGGCGTTCTCGACGATGTTGGCGACGGCCCGCTCCAGCAACCCCTTGTCCACCCGGACCATGGGCAGTGACTCCGGGATGTCGAGGTCGATGGTCCGCTCGGGCTCCGGTACGCCGACCAGCGCCATCGGCACCACCTCGTCGAGGTCGATCTCGCGGATGAGCGGGGTGACGGTTCCGGTCTGGAGGCGGGACATGTCGAGCAGGTTGCCGACGAGGTGGTCGAGGCGGTCGGCGCCCGCCTCAATCCCCTCCAGGAGTTCCGCCTGGTCCTCGGGCGACCAGTCGACGTCCTCGGAGCGCAGGGAGGAGACGGCGGCCTTGATCCCGGCGAGCGGGGTGCGCAGGTCGTGGCTGACGGCGGCGAGCAGGGCGGTGCGGATGCGGTTGCCCTCGGCGAGGGTGCGGGCCTGCTCGGCCTCGGACTGGAGCCTGCGCCGGTCCACGACGACGGCGGCCTGCGCGGCGAACGCGGCGAGGACCCGGCGGTCCTCGGCGGGCAGCACGCGCCCGGACAGGGCGAGCGCCATGTGGTCGCCCACGGGCACGTCCACGTCGGCGTCCTCGGGGCGGCCGTCGGGGCGCGGTCCCGCGCTGCCCGCGCAGGTCCACGGCGCGGTGTCGTCCTCGCGCTCCAGGAGGGCGACGGACTCCATGGCGAACGTCTCCCGTACGCGTTCGAGCAGCGCCTCCAGGCTGGTGTCGCCGCGCAGGACGCTGCCCGCGAGGAAGGAGAGGATCTCGGACTCGGCGCGCAGCCTGGCGGCCTGGTGGGTGCGGCGGGCGGCCAGGTCGACGACCGAGGCGACCGAGACGGCGACGCTGAAGAAGATCACGATGGCGACGATGTTCTTGGGGTCGGCGACCGTGAACATGTGCAGCGGGGGCGTGAAGAAGTAGTTGAGGAGCAGCGAGCCGAACGCCGCCGCCGCGAGGGCGGGCAGGAGTCCGCCGACCAGGGCCGCCGCCACGGTGAAGCTCAGGAAGAGCAGCATGTCGTTGGCGAGGCCGAGGTCGGCGTCGATGTGGGTGAGCGCGAGGGCGAGCAGCGCCGGGCCGCCGACGCCGATGAGCCAGCCGCTCACGATCCGGGAGCGGCCGAGCCGTGCGCCGCGCGCGACGGGCAGGCCGCGCCCCTTGGCCGCCTCCTCGTGGGTGACGATGTGGACGTCGAGATCGGGCCCGGACTCACGGGCGACGGTGGCGCCGACGCCGGGCCCGAAGACGTACTGCCACGCCTTGCGGCGCGAGGAGCCGAGGACGATCTGGGTGGCGTTGACGCCGCGCGCGAACGCGAGGAGCGCGGCGGGGATGTCGTCGCCGATGACGTGGTGGAAGGTGCCGCCGAGGTCCTCGACCAGGGTGCGCTGGACGGCCAGCTCCTTGGGCGAGGCGGCGGTCAGGCCGTCGCTGCGGGCGATGTAGACGGCGAGGACCTCGCCGCCCGCGCCCTTCTCCGCGAGCCGCGCCGCGCGCCTGATCAACGTACGGCCCTCGGGGCCGCCGGTCAGGCCGACGACGATGCGTTCGCGGGCCTGCCAGGTGGAGCGGATGTTGTGTTCGCCGCGGTACTGCTGGAGGTATTCGTCGGCGCGGTCGGCGACCCAGAGGAGGGCGAGTTCGCGCAGGGCGGTGAGGTTGCCGGGGCGGAAGTAGTTGGAGAGGGCCGCGTCGACCTTGTCCGGCTTGTAGATGTTGCCGTGGGCCATGCGGCGGCGCAGCGCCTGGGGCGACATGTCGACCAGTTCGATCTGGTCGGCGCGGCGCACGATCTCGTCGGGGACGGTCTCGCGCTGGCGTACGCCCGTGATCGCCTCGACCACGTCGCCCAGTGATTCGAGGTGCTGGATGTTGACTGTCGAGACGACGTCAATGCCCGCGTCAAGCAGTACACGTACGTCCTGCCAGCGCTTGGCGTTGCGGGAGCCCGGCACGTTGGTGTGCGCCAGCTCGTCGACGAGGGCGACGGCCGGGGCGCGGGTGAGGACCGCGTCCACGTCCATCTCCTGGAAGACGGCGCCGCGGTACTCGATCTCCTTGCGCGCCACCTGTTCGAGGCCGTGGAGCATGACCTCGGTCCGTGGCCGCTCGTGGTGCTCGACGAACGCGACCACGCAGTCGGTGCCGCGCTCGATACGGCGGTGTGCCTCGGCCAGCATCGCGTACGTCTTGCCGACGCCCGGTGCCGCGCCGAGATAGATCCGGAGCTTGCCGCGTCCCATGGTCTCTTCGTCTTCCTGCTCGCTACGTCACGACCATACGGTCAGCGAGCCGGTGAAACGGGACGGATGCCTGGTGGGCGGGTGTCTTTGACGCAACCCTGATGCCGCGCGGGCGACGCGGCGGGCGGTTCAGCGCTCGACGATCTCGCCGTCACTCAGTTCGAGGACGCGGTCGGCGAGGCCGAGCAGGGTCGTGTCGTGGGTGGCGACGAGCGCGGTGACGTGCTCGCCGCGCACGACGGCGCGCAGCAGTTCCATGACGGCGAGCCCGGTCTCGGCGTCGAGCTGCCCGGTCGGCTCGTCGGCGATGAGCAGGGCCGGCTTGTTGGCGAGGGCGCGGGCGATGGCGACGCGCTGCTGCTGTCCGCCGGAGAGTTCGCCGGGGCGCTGCTTGGCGTGGTCCGCGAGCCCGACGAGGCCGAGCAGCAGTTCGACGCGTTCCTCGCGCTCGCGCACCGGTGCCTTGCGCAGCCGCATGGGGACGCCGACGTTCTCGGCGGCGGTGAGGATCGGGATGAGCCCGAAGGACTGGAAGATGAAGCCGATGCGGTCCCGGCGCAGCTTCAGGAGCCCTTTCTCGCCGAGGCCGGCGAGGTCCTGCCCGTCGACCTCGATGCGTCCGCTGTCCGGCTCGTCGAGGCCGCCGACGAGGTTGAGCAGGGTGGTCTTGCCGGATCCCGAGCGGCCCTTGAGGGCGACGAGTTCGCCGCGCGGCACCTCGAAGGAGACGCCGCGCAGGGCGTGCACCGCGGCGGCGCCGCTCCCGTAGGAGCGGTGGAGGTCGCGCACGACGACCATGGGCCCGTGGCCGCTCCGGTCGAGGACGGCGGCCCCCGCCTCGGTGCTCTCGGTCATGCGCTGTGCTCCCCCGTACGTGCGTTCCCGGCCGGGCGCCAGTATGGTCACGCGGCGCCCGGCCGGGCAATGGCGGGGGGCGGGGCGTCCGTCAGCTGGGGTTCTCGGCGTGGGTGAGGGTCTCCCAGGCGACGAACAGGTTGTTGGAGCCGGCGGGGCGCTGCTGCTCGGTCAGCTTCTGGGTGTTGGTCATGGCCGTGCCGAGCCGGGTGTGCAGGGCGTTGTAGCCGACCTCGGTGATGGGGCCGAGGCCGCGGTTGACGCTGCCGCCGCACAGTGAACTGGGCACCGCCGTGCCGAGCTCGTACTTGGCCTGGAAGCCGAGCGCCTGCCGCAGGCGCTCGCCGACGTCGGTGCCGTACAGGTCCTGGCCCTGGATGCGGCTGGTCTCGGCGATGTGGGAGATGGCGGAGATGCCGTATCCGGTGTGGGTGAAGTCGCGGCAGGTCTCCTGCGTCAACCCGGTCATGAAGGTTGACTGACCTTGCCAGTAGTTGACGATCTTCGCCTTGGTGTCCAGGTTCTGGCTCGGCACGGTCTTGGGCAGCGCGCCGTCCGACTCCAGATAGATGTACGCGGCCGTCCGCGTACGGAACTTCGCCATCGCCTTGTCGTAGGACGCCTTGTCCTCCAGGAAGACGGAGATGCCGACGGCGGCCTCCATCATCGACAGCTCCCAGTTCCCGTTGGAGTTGGAGCCGTTGATCACCTTGGGCAGGTACACGTCGCGCAGCATGGTCCGGAAGCGGCCCTCGTTGGCCCAGCCGCCGGTGTACGTGTACTTGATGATCTCCGCGGCCCTGGGCCAGGAGGAGCCGGCCCAGCCGGTCTGCAGGGGCGCGTTGCTGTTGGTGTGCTCCTTGATCGTCCCGGACCAGGCGTCCATGAGGGCGATGGACTTCTTCGCGTACCGCTCGTCGCGCGTGAAGTACCAGGCGAGGGCGTCGGTGTAGGCGGCTATCGCGTCCTCGCGCTCGTCGGTGCAGCCGTAGTTCGGGTTGGAGTACGAGCCGCACTCAACGGTGGCGCGCGGCTTGGGCGTGCGGTTCAGGTCCGCGTACTTGCTGGCCATCATCTGGTCGAAGGCGCTCTTCCAGGGCTGCGCCCCGGCGTCGACCTTGGCCTTGGCGAAGTCGAGCTGCCCCTTGGAGACGGTGACTCCGGGGTGGGCGAACGTGGCGGGGGCGGCGTCGGCGCGGACGGCGCCGGGGCCGGTGACGACACCGGCGACGAGCGCGGTGACGGCGGTGACGAGCGTGGCAAGCAGGGCGGGACGCGTTCTGCGGTGAAGCGTGGGGCGAGCCTGCATGGTGGGGGCCATCCGTTCTCGTATGGACGTTGCCGACGTTCTTGTATGTGAACGTCGGGCGCCGATATGAACCACGGCGTTGGCCGGTGACCCTAGGTACGGACCATGCTTCCGTCAAGGGGTGAGAAAAGAAAGGCAGTTGGGCGGCGCACCGCGCGCACGGCAACGGCCGGGGCCGCGCACCCTGTGGGATGCGCGGCCCCGGCCGTTGTACGTAAAACCTGTCAGCGGACCTCGGTGATCTCCGGGCCGCGGGCCAGCTGCCCCATGCCGCCGGAGAAGCGCGAGCCCTCGCCGGACTCCTGACCGGCGCCCTCGGCGACCATCTGGGCGTCCTCGGGGAGCTTCAGGACGATCGGGTCGCGCGGGGCCATCGGACCGTCGCCGCGGACCACGACCGTGTCCCGGAAGATCTGCTCGAGGAGCCCGGCCGCCTGCGGCTGCACCGCGCCCTGGCCCGAGATGACACCGCGCAGGAACCAGCGCGGTCCGTCCACACCGATGAACCGGACGACCTGGAAGCCGCCCGTGCCGTCCGGCAGCTGCACCGGCACCTGGGCCCGCAGCTCCCAGCCGAGCGGGCCCTCGACCTCGTCGATCACACCGCCCTGCTGCGTGATGCCGTTGGCGATCTCCTCGCGGACCTCGCCCCAGATGCCCTCCTTCTTGGGGGCGGCGAAGGCCTGCAACTGCACCGCGCTGTCCTGGAGGACGACGGTCGCGGCGACGATGGCGTCACCGGCGACCTCCACGCGCAGCTCCATGCCCTCCACACCGGGGACGAAGAGCCCGCCCAGGTCGACCCGGCCCTCGCCGGGGTCGCGGACCTCGGTCGAGTCCCAGGGCCCGTCGGGGCGCGGCTCGGGCTCGAGCCGGACGCGCTCCGGCTCCCCCTCGGCGCCCGTGTCGGCACTGTCGACACCGTCGACCTGCTCGGCCTCGCCCGCCGCGTCCACTGCGTCGTCAGCGGAGCTGTTCTTCTTGCGACGTCCGAACACGTCACTGTCCTTCCCGGTCGGATACGACCGAAGCGTATCGATTCCCACCCTTTTGACCGTCCGTGCCCACGGAGGCGTGTCCGCCCGTGGACCCGAAGCCCCCCTCGGCCCGAGCGGAGTCGGGAAGCTGGGCCACCTCGTGGAAGCGCACCCTCTCGACCTGCTGGACGACCAGTTGGGCAATCCGGTCGAAACGCTCGAACCGCACGCTCTCGCGCGGGTCGAGATTCACCACGATCACCTTGATCTCCCCACGGTACCCGGCATCCACCGTCCCTGGGGCATTCACCAGAGCGACACCGCAGCGCGCGGCGAGACCGGACCGTGGGTGCACGAAGGCCGCGTACCCCTCGGGCAGCGCGACAGACACCCCGGTGGGCAGGACCACGCGCTCGCCGGGTGCCAGTTCGCACGCCTCGGTGGTGCGCAGGTCCGCGCCCGCGTCGCCCGGATGCTCGTACGCGGGCAGCGGTACGTCGGGGTCGACGCGCCGGATGAGCACGTCCAGCGGCTGGGTCACGGGTTCACCTCGAAGGCGCGGGCGCGCCGGAGCTGGTCCGGGTCGCTCATGGCCGCCTGGATCTCCTCCGGGCGGCCGTTGTCGATGAAGTGGTCGACCTTGACCTCGATGAAGAGGGCGTCGGCCCGGACCGCGACGGGCCCGTCGGGGCCGCCGATCCGGCCGGTGGCGGTCGAGTAGATCTTGCGCCCGGCGACCGCGGTGACCTCGGCGGACAGATACAGCACGGTGTCCACGGGCACGGGCCGCACGAAGTCCGTCTCCAGGCGGCCGGTCACGGCGATGACGCGCAGCAGCCAGTTCAGCGACCCCAGCGTCTCGTCGAGCGCGGTGGCGAGGATGCCGCCGTGCGCGAGGCCGGGCGCGCCCTGGTGGGCGGCGCGCACGGTGAACTCCGCGGTGACGCTGACGCCGTCACCGGCGCGCGCCTCCAGGTGCAGTCCGTGCGGCTGCTCGCCGCCGCAGCCGAAACAGTGTCCGTAGTGCGCGCCGAGGAGCTCTCCCGGGGCGGGAGCGTCGGGGTGCCGCACGGGCGCTATGGCGTCGGCGGGGGGCGTCAGAGCTGCTGAAGTACCACTCACAGGCGCAGACCTTACCCGCGCGCCCTACCCAGTGACGCATCGTGCCAAGCTTGGCCTCATGGAGCTCTCGACGACGCCTTACGAAGAACGCCTCACCGCCCCCCGTTCGTGGTGGCTGGTGAGCTTCCTGGTGGGCGTCGCCTGCGGTCTGACCGCGCTGCCCTTCGGCACGCTTCCCCTGCTCGGCGGCTTCGTCGGCGGCCTGCTCGTCGCGGCCGTGATCACCAGCCAGTACGGCTCGATCCGCATTCGCGTGGTGGCCGGTTCGCTGGTCGCGGGCGACGCGAAGATCCCGCTGTCGGCGCTGGGCGCGGTGGAGATCCTGGACGCGGAGGAGGCGCGCGCCTGGCGTACGTACAAGGCGGACCCGCGCGCGTTCATGGTGCTGCGCAGTTATGTGCCGACAGCGGTGCGCGCGGAGATCACGGATCCGACGGACCCGACGCCGTACGTCTATCTGTCGACGCGTGAGCCCGAAGCTCTGGCGAAGGCGCTGGGCGCCTGAGCCGGGCGGGGCTCAGTCCTCGATCTCGAGGGCGTCCTTGGGCGTCGCGAGCGGCGGCAGCTCGGGCAGGGCGTCCCAGGGCACCTGGAAGCGGCGCAGGTCCTTGCGGACCCGCTCGGCGAGGCGCTTGGTGTCCCGGCGGTTCATGGCCCCGCCGACCACGGCGCCGACCAGGAACGGCATGAGCATCGGCACGTCGCGCAGCATCCGCTTCATGATCTGCTGGCGCAGCTCGCGCTTCATCTGGCCGCCGAGCGCGTTGTTGTACGTGGTGGGTTTCGCGATGTCGATGCCGCGCTCCTGCGACCAGGAGGCGAGGTAGGCGCCGCTGCGGTCCATGAGGTTGCCCTTGGGCCGCAGGCCGTAGACCTCGTGGAGTTCGGCGATCAGCTTCAGCTCGATCGCGGCGACGCCCGTGATCTCCGCGGCCAGCTCGGCGGACATCGCGGGCGGTACGGGCAGCATCGCGGCCGCGCCGACTCCGGCACCCACCGTGGAGGTGGCGGCCGCCGCCCCGGAGACGAGCTTGTCGGCGAGGTCCTCGGGGCCGAGGCCCGGGAACTGTCTGCGCAGGGTCGCGAGGTCCCGTACGGGCACGCGCGGGGCGATGTCGATGATCCGGTCGGCGAGATGGCCGAGGCCGGCTCTGGCGGCGGTGCCGCCCTTCACCAGTCCGGTCCTGGCGGCGCTGCCGCCCTTGACCATCCCGGCTCTCGCGACGCTGCCGGTCCTGCGGACGCCGTCGCGCACGGCGCTCGCCCGGCGTCGGGCCGGCCGTGCGTCGGGACCGGCCGTGTCGATGATGTCGGCCGCGTCGGCGTCGCGCTGGTCCACGACGCCGGCCGCCGCCGGCTCACCCGTCACCTCGGGCGCGTGAGCGGCTTCGAGCGAGGCGCCTGCACCGTCTTCACCGGTGGCAGAGCCCCGCTCGTCGTCGTCACGCGCGCCCTTCGACGGGCTGTGTGCCGCGTCCCAGCGCCTGATCCGGACACGGCGTTTCCAGGGCGGGGTCGAGCCACTCATGCCCGACCCCACCTCAGTCGCAGTCGCGGCAGATCGGCTGGCCGTTCTTCTCCCGCGCGAGCTGGCTGCGGTGGTGCACCAGGAAGCAGCTCATGCAGGTGAACTCGTCCTGCTGCTTGGGCAGGACGCGGACGGCCAGCTCCTCGTTGGAGAGGTCGGCGCCCGGGAGCTCCAGGCCCTCGGCCGCCTCGAACTCGTCCACGTCCACATTGGACGCCGACTTGTCGTTCCGCCGGGACTTCAGCTCTTCGATGCTGTCCTCGTTGAGGTCGTCATCGGTCTTGCGTGGGGTGTCGTAATCCGTTGCCATGTCGCGCTCTCCCCCTCTGGGTGTATGCGGTGTCTCAGCGCACGTAACGCATGAGAGGCCGGACTTGTGCCCGACCTGAGGCGGAGATTTTGCCTCACATCAAGGTCTGTTACTCAATCGACACCCAACCGGACCCCTTGGTGGTGATCAGCTTGGGTGGCGAACCGGACCGTACACCGTCCGATTTCGCTCCGCACGGGCGCCACCCCGTGTACTTCCCGTGATCAAGGTGCCCGAAAACTCGGATTTTCCGGCTTTCTGGCGGCTTTTGCGATCACGGAGTGTGGAGAACGGCGATAACGGCCTTGTGACCGATCACACACGGCCTCCTCAGGTGCATCTCCCGAAAATTCCGCTATAAGCGAACCCCTGCGGAGCGTCGGCGGAAGCATGTCAGATCCGCAGGTCCGTCGCACGCCGAACCGGTCCTACGTCGGCAGCGTGACACGCATCACGAGGCCACCCCCTTCGCGGGGAACCGCGCTGATCCGGCCACCGTGGGCGCGCGCGACCGAGCGGGCGATGGACAGGCCGAGACCCACACCCTTGTCGCTGCCCGTGCGCTCGGTGCGCAGCCGCCGGAACGGCTCGAAGAGGTTGTCGATCTCGTACGCGGGGACGACCGGACCCGTGTTGGTGACGAGCAGGACGGCCTGGCCGTGCTGGGCCTCGGTGTGCACCTCGACCCAGCCGTCCTCCGCCACGTTGTACCGGATCGCGTTCTGCACAAGGTTCATCGCGATGCGCTCGAGCAGGACGCCGTTGCCCTGGACGACCGCCTCCTTGCGCTCACCGCGGATCTCCACGCCCTTCTCCTCGGCCTCGGATCTGGCCTGGTCGATCGCCTGCGCGGCGACCTCGGCGAGGTCCACCGGCTTGCGCTCGACGATCTGGTTGTCGCTGCGGGCGAGCAGCAGCAGCCCCTCGACGAGCTGTTCGCTGCGCTCGTTCGTGGCGAGCAGCGTCTTGCCGAGCTGCTGGAGCTCGACCGGGGCGCCCGGGTCCGAGAGGTGGACCTCCAGGAGGGTGCGGTTGATGGCGAGCGGGGTGCGCAGCTCGTGCGAGGCGTTGCCGACGAAGCGCTGCTGCGCGGTGAAGGCCCGCTCCAGGCGGTCGAGCATCTCGTCGAAGGTGTCCGACAGCTCCTTGAGCTCGTCGTCCGGGCCGTCCAGCTCGATGCGGCGCGTCAGGTCCGAGCCGGCCACGCGGCGCGCGGTGCGCGTGATGCGGCCGAGCGGGGACAGGACGCGGCCCGCCATCGCGTACCCGAAGGCGAAGGCGATGATCGCGAGGCCGAGCAGCGCCATCAGGGAGCGGCTCAGCAGGACGTCCAGGGCGTGCTGGCGCTGTTGGTTGACGCAGTCGTTCAGGGCGTCGTTCAGCTGGCCGTCCGTGGGGCTGGACGGGAAGGTGCAGACGGAGCTGACCAGCTGCCGATTGATGATCTTGAACGGCAGCTCGCTGCCCACGTTGAGCGCCTGCGCGGCGAGCATGTAGATGATCGAGAGCAGCAGGATGCCCGCGATGAGGAACATGCCGCCGTACAGCAGCGTGAGCCGTATGCGGATGGTGGGGCGGAGCCAGGGGAAGGGCGGTTCGACCTTCGCGCCGGGCTTCCAGGTCGGCTTCGGCGGGGCGCCGGGGGGCGCGGGGGCGGCGGCCATGGAGGGATCAGATCCGGTAGCCGGAGCCGGGCACCGTGACGATGACCGCGGGCTCGCCGAGCTTGCGGCGCAGCGTCATCACGGTGACGCGCACGACATTGGTGAACGGGTCCGTGTTCTCGTCCCAGGCCTTCTCCAGGAGCTGCTCGGCGGAGACGACGGCGCCCTCGCTGCGCAGCAGCACCTCCAGGACGGCGAACTCCTTGGGGGCGAGCTGGATCTCCTTGCCGTCACGGAACACCTCGCGCCGGTTGGGGTCGAGCTTGATCCCGGCGCGCTCCAGGACGGGCGGCAGCGGCACGCTCGTCCGGCGTCCGAGGGCCCGGACGCGGGCCGTCAGCTCGGTGAAGGCGAAGGGCTTCGGCAGATAGTCGTCGGCGCCCAGCTCCAGGCCCTCCACGCGGTCGCTGACGTCGCCCGAGGCGGTGAGCATCAGGATGCGGGTGGGCATGCCCAGCTCGACGAGCCTGCGGGCCACGTCGTCGCCGTGCACGAGCGGGAGGTCGCGGTCGAGGACGACCACGTCGTAGTCGTTGACGCCGATGCGCTCCAAAGCGGCCGCACCGTCGTACACGACGTCGACGGCCATGGCCTCCCGGCGCAGTCCGGTGGCCACCGCATCGGCGAGCAGTTGCTCGTCCTCGACGACGAGTACGCGCACGTCGCTGTCCTTCCTCTGGCCGCCCGCGGGCGGGTTCGGGCGCGCGCGGGCAGATCTTTTCCTGGGGTGTGAGCCTCCATCCTGCCCCTTTCGGCCATAAACCGGCTGTAAGGCGGCGGGCGCACGGGCAGGCCGGTTTTTTCCGGCTCGGCGAGGTTTCCCCGCGAGGGCGGTGGGGGAGGACGGGTTTACACCCGCGATCACGCTTGTATGTGGCGTGCCACGAGCTGCCGGCCGCCGAGCGGCCGGGGACGTGATCGCCCCTTCCACAGGGCACACCCCCGTGCCACCGACCCACGACCCAGGACGAGGGGGCGCAACCATGGACGCATTCACCGCAGGACTTCTGCAGCGCATAAAGGCGGCCGAGTCCGACCTCACGCTGGCGCGCGAGACCGGCGACGACTTCCTTGCCGAGGTCGAGCAGGGCGAGCTGGACGACCTCCACCGCCTCGCCGCCGAGCACGGCGTGGAGATCCACGCCGCGAGCGCCTGACCACCGGTTCACGCACGGACACGCACAGACAGCACGGACACAGGGAAGGGCCCCGGCGCCTGATATCGATCCAGGCGGGCGCCGGGGCCCTTCCGTGTGTCCGCGGCCCGGCGGGTCAGTCGTGCCAGGCGCCAAGCTCCTCCAGGCGGTTCTGGAGCTGCTCGAAGAGGCCGGGGGGCGCGGCGACCGTCAGCTCGGGCGAGACGGGCTCGCCGGGGCGTCCGCCGGTCAGGACACCCGCCTCCCGCGCGATCAGGTCGCCCGCCGCGTAGTCCCAGGGGTTGAGGCCGCGCTCGTAGTACGCGTCCAGGCGGCCCAGGGCCACGTCGCACAGGTCGATCGCGGCCGAGCCGCCGCGCCGGATGTCACGCACCTGGGGGACCAATTCCCGTACGACGTCGGCCTGATGGGCTCTGCGCGTCTCCAGGTAGCCGAATCCGGTGCCGACCAGGGCCTGTGCGAAAGGCGGCGCCACGCGCGCGTGGGCGGCCAGGTCGTTGACGAAGGTCCCCTCCCCCAGGACGGCGCGGTAGGTCTCGCCGCGCAGGGGTGCCGCGACGACGCCGACGAGGGTCTCGCCGTCCTTGCGGGCCGCGATGGAGACGGACCACTCGGGGCGGCCGTACAGGTAGTTGACGGTGCCGTCGATGGGGTCGATCACCCACTGGACGCCGCTGGTGCCCTCGCGGGAGGCGCCCTCCTCGCCGAGGACGCCGTCCTGGGGGCGGCGCTCGGCCAGGTAGTCCGTGATCAGCTTCTCGGAGGCGATGTCCATCTCGGTCACCACGTCGACGGCGCTGGTCTTGGTGGCGGCGACGCCGAGGTCGGCGGGGCGCCCGTCGCGCAGGAAGGCCCCGGCGCGGGCGGCGGCCTCCAGGGCGACATCGAGCAGTTCGGCCTTCAGAGCGCGCAGGTCGGTCTCGCGGTCGTCGATCGCGTCGGCCTTGTGGTCGGTCACGGCGGTTCCTTACGCGTACGGGCTGTCGGCGCCCGCGGCGGCGGGCTTGGGGGCGCGGGCGGGGCAGCAGCCCACGGGGCACAGGTCGTGGCTGGCGCCGAGCGCGCCCAGGGCGCACGGCGCGACGTCCTTCCCGCTCTCGCGCGCGGCGCGCTCCACGACCAGCTCCCGCACGGCGGCGGCGAAGCGCGGATCGGCGCCGACGGTCGCGGAGCGGCGCACCGGCAGGCCCAGCTCCCCGGCCTTGGCGGTGGCCTCGGTGTCGAGGTCGTACAGGACCTCCATGTGGTCCGAGACGAAGCCGATGGGGGCCATGACGACGGCCGGGACGCCCGCGGCGTGCCGCTCCTCCAGGTGGTCGCAGATGTCGGGCTCCAGCCA
This sequence comes from Streptomyces sp. NPDC046939, assembly GCF_040644575.1. NCBI lineage: Bacteria > Bacillati > Actinomycetota > Actinomycetes > Kitasatosporales > Streptomycetaceae > Streptomyces > Streptomyces sp. NPDC046939. Next base: position 6,416 of record NZ_JBEYWV010000029.1, on the reverse strand, counting down.
CGGGATGTGCGGGGCGCCGGAGCGCGACTGGTAGACGAGCTGCCAGGGGTGATCGACGCCGGTCTCCTCGCGCACGGCGTCCGCGATCAGCTTCGCTACGTCCAGGTGCTGCCTGACGTACGCGCCGCCGTCTCCGTGCTCCTCGACGGGTCCGGACGTGTCGGCCGCCGCGGTCGGGATGGAGTGCGTACTGAAGGCGATGTGGGCGCCGTCGCGGACGTCCTCGGGCAGCTCCGCGAGGGACTTCAGGACGCCGTCGACCATGGGGCGCACGAAGCCGGGGTGGTTGAAGTAGTGCCGCAGCTTGTCGATCCTCGGCAGCTCCAAGCCCTCGGCCTCCAGGGCGGCCAGGGACTCGGCGAGGTTCTCGCGGTACTGGCGGCACCCCGAATACGAGGCGTACGCGCTGGTGGCGAGGACGAGGATGCGGCGGTGTCCGTCGGTGACCATCTCGCGCAGGGTGTCGGTCAGATACGGCGCCCAGTTCCTGTTGCCCCAGTAGACCGGCAGGTCCAGGCCGTGCTCGGCGAAGTCCTTGCGCAGGGCGTCGAGCAGCGCCCTGTTCTGGTCGTTGATCGGGCTGACCCCGCCGAACAGGAAGTAGTGCTGACCGACTTCCTTGAGCCGCTCCTTGGGGATGCCGCGGCCCCGCGTCACGTTCTCCAGGAACGGGACCACGTCGTCCGGGCCCTCGGGGCCTCCGAACGAGAGGAGCAGCAAGGCGTCGTAGGGGCGGGCATCAAGGCTGGCAGCGAGCGCGTCTGGCATGCCCTCGATCCTGCCACCCGCCACTGACAGGCGGAGAACTGCCATGCCGCCCGGCCCCTGACACGCGTAAGCTGTATCGGCCGCACCCGCGACGCGCCCCTTACGCCCCGCACCTTTCCGCCGGAGACCCGTTGCCCAGCCCCTACCGCGCCATTTTCGCCCTGCCCGGCACCAAGAGCTTCTCGCTGGCCGGGTTCCTGGGCCGGATGCCCCTGTCCATGATGGGCATCGGCATCGTGACCATGGTCTCGCAGCTCACCGGCCGCTACGGCCTCGCGGGCGCCCTCTCCGCGACGGTGGCGCTGTCCGCCGCCGTGATCGGGCCGCAGATCTCGCGCCTGGTCGACCAGCACGGTCAGCGGCGCGTGCTGCGCCCGGCCACGCTGGTCTCGCTCGTCGCGGTCGCCGCGCTGCTGCTGTGCGCGAAGTACGAGGCCCCGGACTGGACGCTGTTCCTGTGCGCCGCGTTCATCGGCTGCGTCCCCAGCGTCGGCTCGATGATCCGTGCCCGGTGGGCGGCCCTGTACGAGAGCACGCCGCGCCAACTGCACACGGCGTACTCCTTCGAGTCCGTGATCGACGAGGTGTGCTTCATCTTCGGGCCGATCATCTCGATCGGTCTGTCCACGGCCTGGTTCCCCGAGGCGGGGCCGCTCCTCGCGGGCTGCTTCCTCGCGGCGGGCGTCTTCTGGCTGACGGCCCAGCGCGCCACGGAACCGGCGCCGCACCCCCGCGCACAGGACGGCGGCGGATCGGCGCTCCGCGCGCGCGGGCTGCAGGTCCTGGTGGCCACGTTCGTGGCGACGGGCGCGATCTTCGGCGCGGTCGACGTGGTGACGGTGGCCTTCGCCGAGGACCAGGGCCACAAGTCGCTGGCCAGTGTGGTGCTCGCCGTGTATGCGGCCGGGTCCTGCGTCGCGGGCGCCGTGTTCGGCCTGCTGCACTTCGCGGGCGCGCCCGCGCGCCGGTGGCTCCTTGGGGTCGTGGCGATGGCCGTGAGTATGATCCCCCTCCAACTGGTCGGGAACCTGGCGTTTCTGGCCGTGGCGCTCTTCGTTGCGGGCCTGTCCATCGCACCGACGATGATCACGACGATGGCCCTCGTCGAGCAGCACGTACCACGCGCGAAACTGACCGAGGGCATGACCTGGGTGAGCACCGGGCTCGCGGTCGGTGTCGCGCTCGGCTCCTCCGTGGCCGGCTGGGTGATCGATGCCGCCGGTGCGAAGGCCGGGTACGGGGTTCCGGGGGTCGCCGGCGCCGTCGCGGTCCTGGTCGCGTTCCTCGGCTACCGCCGGCTGAAGCAGCCGGTTCCGCGGCGGGGAGGGACTACGGATGAGCACGGCGCAGACGAGCAGCGGCGCGAGGAGCGGCGCGGCGTGGCGTAACTGGGCGGGGAACGTCACCGCGCGCCCCGCGCGGGAGGTGACGCCCGCCTCGGTGGAGGAGCTGTCCGCGGCGGTGCGCCGGGCGGCGGAGGATGGCCTGAAGGTGAAGGCGGTCGGCACGGGCCACTCCTTCACGGCGGCCGCGGCCACTGACGGGCTGTTGATACGCCCTCAACTGTTGACCGGCATCCGCACCATTGACCGCACCAACATGACGGTTACGGTCGAGGCGGGCACTCCGCTCAAGCGGCTCAATGTGGCCCTCGCCCGTGAGGGCCTGTCGCTCACCAACATGGGCGACATCATGGAGCAGACCGTGTCGGGCGCCACCAGCACCGGCACCCACGGCACGGGCCGCGAGTCGGCGTCGATCGCCGCGCAGATCAAGGGGCTCGAACTGGTGACGGCGAGCGGGGAGCTGCTCACCTGTTCCGAGAAGGAGAACCCCGAGGTCTTCGCGGCCGCCCGGATCGGGATCGGCGCGCTCGGCATCATCACGGCCCTCACCTTCGCCGTCGAGCCGCTCTTCCTGCTCACCGCGCGGGAGGAGCCGATGGGCTTCGACCAGGTCATGGCGGACTTCGACGCGCTGCACGCGGAGAACGAGCACTTCGAGTTCTACTGGTTCCCGCACACCGGCAACTGCAACACCAAGCGCAACAACCGCAGCGCCGGTCCCGAGGCGCCCGTCTCACGGATCAACGGCTTCATCGAGGACGAGCTGCTCTCCAACAGCCTCTTCCAGGTGGTCAACACGGTCGGCCGCGCGGTGCCCGCCACGATCCCGGCGATCGCCAAGATCTCCAGCAAGGCGCTCTCCGCGCGGACCTACACCGACATTCCCTACAAGGTCTTCACATCTCCGCGCCGGGTGCGCTTCGTGGAGATGGAGTACGCCGTTCCGCGCGAGGCGCTCGTGGAGACGCTGCGGGAGCTGAAGTCCATGGTGGACCGCTCGAACCTGCGGATCAGCTTCCCCGTGGAGGTCCGCACCGCCCCCGCCGACGACATCGCGCTGTCCACGGCGTCCGGCCGCGACAGCGCGTACATCGCGGTCCACATGTACAAGGGCACCCCGTTCCAGCGGTACTTCACGGCCGCCGAGCGGATCTTCACCGCGCACGACGGTCGTCCGCACTGGGGCAAGATGCACACGCGTGACGCGGCGTACTTCGCGGAGGCGTACCCGCGCTTCGGCGAGTTCGCGCAGGTGCGCGACCGCCTGGACCCGGACCGCCTCTTCGGCAACGCCTACCTGCGCCGGGTCCTCGGCGACTGACGTCCGCTACTGCGCCGGGCTCTGCCGGCCCGAGCCCGCACCCGACCCGGTGTCCGCGCTCGGCCCCGTGCTCTGCGACGGGGTCGGTGTGGGCGTCGGGGTCGGCGTCGTCCTCCCGTCACCGGAGCCCGAACCCGTGTCCGAGCCGGTGTCCGAACCGCTGCCGGAGTCCTGGTCGGACCCCGTGCCGGAGCCGGTGTCCGAGCCCGTGCCCGAGCCCTTGTCCGAGCCGCCGCTGCCACTCGGGCTCGGGGTGGGCGTGCCGCTGCCGCCCGTGGACGAGCCGTCGCCCTTCTGCCCCGAGCCGCTGCCGGAGCCACTGCTGCTGTCGTCGGACGGCTGCGTGTCACCGGGCGTGGAATCGTCGCCGTCCCGGTTCTTGTCGCCGGACGAGCGGTGTCCGCTGAAGGCGTCCCGGAACGTGGTGCTCCCGCTGTCCCCGCTGAAGCTGTGCCCGGCCACCAGCTCGTACGTCGTGATGCCGCCCATGGTGACGCCGAAGACGACGGCGGCGGCGATCAGCGGCCGCTTCCAGCTCTTGACGCGGGCGCGGTGGACGGTGCCTTCGGTGAACTCCTCGCCGGCGGGCGGGAGATCCGCGTCCGCCGCGGGCCGCAACGCGCGCGTGGCGTCGTCGGTGTACGACGCACCGGCTCCGAGGAGCTGCGTCCTGTCCGGGTCCGCGCCCGCCGTGCCGAGCAAGCGGGTCCGCTCCGGGTCGGCGGCGCCCAGGAGCTGCGTCTTCTCCGGGTCCGCGCCCGCCGTGCCGAGCAGCCGGGTCCGCTCCGCGTCGGCCGCGTCCAGGAGCTGGGTCGCCTCGCTCTCCGGTCCCTCGGCGGCGGCCACGTCCGCCGCCGTCCCCCACGTCGTGGTCGTCGGCAGCGCGCCGGGACGCATCGCCTTCGTGGCGTCCACAGGAAACTCGGCGGGGGCGTCCATCGTGGCGTCCGAGCGGAACGTGCGCGGAACGGGGCGGCCTTGGGCCGTGACCGGTATGTGCCGCCCTCTTGGCTTGGTGTGCACCGCGACGTCGCGTATCTGCTCGCCGGTACGGCGGAAGAAATGCTGGAAGACGGTGCCGCCACAGGTGGCGATGGCGCTGACCACGCCGGCCCCGAGGATCGTCCCGTAGACGCCGAAGCTGGAGGCGAGCTTGGCGGCCACGACGGCGGCGACGGCACTGCCCGCCACCTGAGGCACGCTCAGATCCAGCCGCTTCTTCTCCTCGGGCGCACCCTGCCCGCCTTGCTCATCGCGGACGTTGTCCGGCCTCACACCCATCTCCGGTTCCGACCCACCTTTCTCGACATATCGCCCATTCGGCCCTGAAACCACTGAAGCCCCCGAGGCTACGCGAACTTCTTGTGGCGCAAGAGAAGGGGACGTATGACCGAAGCGGTCAGTTCCGTTTCCGGAGATTCCGTGAAGCACGCCACGCGCATCCGTCGCGAATCGGGCACAGACCCGAGACACCCCGGGTCCAACTGCCGCACGCCACGAGAACTTCGGCGGCGCGCCGATCCACGCACGTGGCCCGAATGGAGTACTGTTGCGAGCCCTGGGACCGGTCTCCCGCCAGGGTGTCCGGGGCCTTCCAAGACCACCGGGAGGGGGCTCGTTGCACAGGGTGACCGAGTTCGGTCACTTAGCGTTGCGAACGAATAACCGTGCCATAACGGCGCTCTCGGGCCGATGCCCGACACGCCGGGCAACTCGGCAAGGTTGTGGCAGGCTGCACCCGGGCAGGCCACACTCGACTAGCGGAAGCAGCGACGCACGTGACGTCGGCAGGCACCACCCGGGAGGTCCCCATGCCCGAACTGCGTGTCGTGGCCGTCTCTAACGACGGCACACGGCTGGTGCTGAAGGCTGCGGACAGCACGGAGTACACGCTTCCGATCGATGAGCGCCTCCGGGCCGCCGTGCGCGGCGACCGTCCGCGCCTCGGCCAGATCGAGATCGAGGTGGAGAGCCACCTCCGCCCGCGCGACATCCAGGCGCGCATACGGGCAGGCGCGTCCGCCGAGGAGGTCGCCCAGTTCGCGGGCATCCCGGTGGACCGCGTGCGCCGCTTCGAGGGCCCCGTGCTCGCGGAGCGCGCCTTCATGGCCGAGCGTGCCAGGAAGACCCCCGTACGCCGGCCGGGCGAGAATGCCGGGCCGCAGCTCGGCGAGGCGGTGCAGGAGCGGCTGCTGCTGCGCGGCGCCGACAAGGAGACCGTCCAATGGGACTCCTGGCGCCGCGACGACGGCACCTGGGAGGTCCTGCTCGTCTACCGGGTCGCGGGCGAACCGCACTCGGCGAGCTGGACGTACGACCCGCCCCGCAGGCTCGTCCAGGCCGTGGACGACGAGGCGCGCTCGCTGATCGGCGAGTCCGACGACATCAGTGCGCCCGAACCCACGTTCCCGTTCGTGCCGCGGATCGCGCGGCTGCCCAGGGACCGCCCCCTGGACCGCGCCCTCGACCGGCAGTTGGAGCGGCCCGCGCCGCCGGAGCCGCCCGCCGAGGAGAACCTGCCGGTGATCGCCTCCTCCTCGGAGCGCGACTCGCTGACCAGCCTCCTGGAGGCCGTGCCCAGCTACCGCGGCGACATCGTGGTGCCCGACCGTCCGGCGCCGGCCCCCGAGCCGCCGCAGGAGGAGCCGGAGCCGCCCGCCACCGCCGTGGAGCTGGAGGAGCCCGCCGCGCCCGCCGCGTCGGCGGGCGCCGGAGCCGCGTACGCGGACGTGCTGATGCCGCGCAGCGTCGCGGGCCACCGGGACCGCCTCACCGGCACCACGGACCGCCAGGCCGAGGCCGACGGGGTGCGCCCCGGACGCCGGGCCGCGGTGCCGAGCTGGGACGAGATCGTCTTCGGCACGCGCCGCAAGAAGCAGGAGTAAGTACTGCTGTACGTGTCTGGGGCCCGCGCCCAGAGTGGGGGGCGGGCCCCCCCCCAGGTCAACACCACCCCGTACGCCGGTGCCGCCCCCGCCCCC
>NZ_JBEYWV010000028.1:0-130198 GCF_040644575.1 Streptomyces sp. NPDC046939 | reverse complement strand
GCGGCAGCTCATTACCGCTGCGCGCCTGCACTGCGCGCGGAGGGTCGAGCGCGACGGCCAGAGGGCCTGAGTGTCCAGGGGCGCACCATGGGGCTGCGGCGAAGCCGCATGCTCCAGGGGCGCGGGGAACTGCGCGACCAGCCACGACGCACGCCGCACCCGGCAACGAACCCCACCGCCCCTACGGCGAACCCCCGACCCCCCACACATAAGGCCCGCGCGGATCATCCAGCCACGCCCATTCCCGCCCCCCACTCACGGTCACCCCGAACCGCTCCCGCACAGGCCGCCCCTCCCGCTCGAACAGCGCCAGCGCCTCATGGGGGTCCATGGCCCCGGCCGTGAGCGTCAGCAGGAAGCGGAACAGTTCGTCCCGCAGAACCCGACGCGGCAACCCCCCGATGTGCTGAACCGGCGGAACCCCCTCCGCATCGCCGCGCAGGGCGACGAAGTACGCCGGGGTGTGCAGGAAGCGGCCCTCCGCGTACGTCGCGTCCCGCACGGTCAGGGCGAGCAGCCCGGTCGAGAGCGGGGCGAGGATCCGTGCCCCGGGCGCGCACTGCCCGAGCCACGCCATGGGCACGGAGCGCAGGGCGCAGGTGGCGAGGATCCGGTCGTACGGGGCCCGCTCGGGGCAGCCGCGCGCCCCGTCCCCGGTGACGACGGCGGGCCGGTGTCCGGCGGCGGCGAGATGGTTGCGGGCCGCTTCGGTGATCTCGGGGTCGAGGTCGACGGTGGTGACGTGGTCGTCGCCGAGCCGGTGGGCGAGGAGCGCCGCGTTGTAGCCGGTGCCCGCGCCGATCTCCAGGACGCGGTGCCCGTCGCGCACGTCGAGGTCGACGAGCATGCGGGCCATGAGCGAGGGCTGGCTGCTGGAGGAGATCAGCTCGCCGTCGCGCAGCCGGGTGGCCAGGGGCTGGTCCGCGTAGATCCCGCGCAGCCAGCGCTCGCGCCGTTCGGGGTCGGGGTGCTCGCCCCAGAGCCGTTCGTAGCCGCCGGGGACGCCGAGGAAGTAGTACGGCACGAAGAGGTGGCGCGGCACCTCCTCGAACGCGGCGCGCCACCGCGCCCCCGGGTCCCCGCCCGCGTCCCACACCCCGCTCTGCGCGATCTCCCGCGCGAGCGCGGCCCGCGCCCGCCCGGCGAGCGAACCGAGGTCACCGACGTCAGCAGGTCCCATATGTCCACTGTCCTGCGCCCCCGCCCGGTCGGCGAGACCTAGGGCCGGAGTCCTCCGCCGGGCGGTCTGGCAGCATGGACAGGTGACTGAGATCCCGCGCGACACGCTTCAGGAGCAGACGTTCTTCGAGCAGGTGGGTGGCGAGGAGACCTTCCGCCGCCTGGTGCACCGCTTCTACGAGGGCGTCGCCCAGGACCCGCTGCTCCGCCCGATGTACCCGGAGGAGGACCTGGGCCCCGCCGAGGAGCGCTTCGCCTTGTTCCTCATGCAGTACTGGGGCGGCCCGCGCACCTACAGCGAGAATCGGGGGCACCCGCGGCTGCGGATGCGGCACGCCCCGTTCCAGGTGGACCGGGCGGCGCACGACGCGTGGCTGGGTCATATGCGGGACGCGGTGGACAGCCTGGGGCTCAGCGAGGAGCACGAGCGGACGCTGTGGAACTACCTGACGTACGCGGCGGCGTCGATGGTGAATACAGCCGGTTGAACACCGCGGGCTGACAAAGCCCTGCCCCCATGACAGCATCCGGACATAGTTTCGGGGGCGCACGACCAGCGCGTGCAGCGTGGACGGGGATGCGGGGGGCGGCACGGGTGTGGGGTTTTGTCCTCCTACGGGTACGGGCGCACCGCCTGCTGCTGACCGCGGCGGTGCTCGCCGTCCTCCTGACGACCTCGGTGCTGGCCATGCTCAGCGCCTTCTCGGCGGCGATCGGCGACGCCTCGCTGCGCCACTCCCTGCGCACCCGGGACGCGGCGACGACCGCGCTCGTGGTCCGTGCCGACGTCCCCGCCGAGGGGCGCCCGGCGGCGGTCGCCGCGCTGGACGAGGGCGCCCGGCGCACCTTCGACGGGCTGCCCGTGCACCGTGCGTCGTTCCTCACGTCGGGCCCGTACGGGCTGCCGCACGCCCCGCGCGGCAAGCAGCCCGACCTGACGAGGTTCGCGGCGATCGAGCGCGCGGAGGTGCGGATCACCGAGGGGCGCATGCCGCGCGCCCCTCACGGCTCCGTGATCGAGGCGGCGCTCCCGTCCGTCGCGGCGCGGCAGTTGAGGCTGGAGCCGGGCGACCGGCTCCCGCTCACCGACCGGCTCGGCGGGCCGAAGGTCACCGTCGTGCTGACCGGGACCTACCGCCCGGCCCGGCCCCAGTCCCCGTACTGGACGCTCGACGAGCTCGGCGGGCGCGGCGTGCGGAAGCTGAGCTACACGACGTACGGGCCGCTGCTCGCCGACGCCTCGGTGCTTACCGGCGGCAAGGTCAGTGACGGGAAGTCGGCGTGGCTGGTGTCGGCGGACTTCCGGACGGTGACGACCGGGCGGATCGGCGCGCTCCGTGACGCGGCCCGCGCGGGCACGCGTGAGCTGCTGCACAGCAAGGCCCTCGCGGGGACGACCGCGGTCGGCACGGGCCTGCCGGACGTGCTCGACCGGGCGGAGCGGGCGCTGCTCGTGGCGCGTTCGACGCTGCTGATCGTCGCCCTGCAGATGGTGCTGCTCGCCGGGTACGCGCTGCTGCTCGTCGCGCGGCTGTTGAGCGCCGAACGGGCCGGTGAGACCTGGACGTTGCGGGCCCGCGGCGGCTCCCGCGCCCGGATCACCGGGCTCGCGGCGGCCGAGGCGCTGCTGCTCGCGCTGCCCGCCGCGCTGCTCGCCCCGCTCCTCGCGGGCCCGCTGACCCGGCTCGTCGCCTCGCAGGGCGCGCTGTCCCGGATCGGCCTGCGCCTCGACGAGGCCGGTACGGGTGGCTCGGTGTGGCTGGTCGGCGCGGCCGTCGCGGTGGGCTGCGCGCTCGCCGTGACCGTGCCCGCGCTCACCGCGCAGGCCCCGGAGCGCGGCCGGGCCCGTGCGCTGCCCGCGCCGCTGCGGGCCGGCGCCGATGTGGGGCTGCTCGTCGTCGCCGGTGTCGCGTACTGGCAGCTGGACCGGCGGACGGACGGCCCGGGGGCGCTCAGCGCCGACCGCGGCGGCGCCCTCGGCATCGACCCGCTGCTCGTCGTGGCCCCCGCGCTCGCGCTGCTCGCGGGCACCGTCCTCACCCTGCGGCTGCTGCCGCCGGTGGCGCGGCTCGCGGAGCGGCGGGCGGCGAGCGGGCGCGGGCTGCCCGCGGCGCTCGCGGGCTGGCAGTTCAGCCGCCGTCCGATGCGCGGGGCGGGGCCGGTGCTGCTGCTCGTCCTCGCGGTCGCCATGGGGGTCCTCGCGATCGGGCAGGGCGCCTCGTGGGACCGTTCGCAGGAGGACCAGGCGGACTTCCGCTCCGGCGCCCCGGTCCGCGTCCTCGCGACGGAACCCGGCATGGACCAGACCGCCCGGTACGCCGGGACGCCCGGGGTGCGGGACGCCGCGCCCGGCTACCGGCTGCCGGTACCGCTCGCCGACGGCCGCACCGCCACGGTCCTCGCGCTCGACACGGCGCACCTGAGGGACGATCTGCTGCTGCGCGGGGACCTCACCGACTCGACGCCGCGCCAGGTCGTCGCGGCGGTCGGAACCGGGTGCGCGACGGCCCCGGGCATCCGGCTCCCCGAGGACACCGCGCACGCCCGCTTCGCCCTGCGTGCGACGAACCTGTCCGGCACCGGCAGCATCGGCCCCGGCGAGATCACCACCGTCTCCGCGACGCTCCAGGACCGCTACGGGCTCACCTACCGGCTGCCCGTCGGCGACCTGCCGGTGGACGGCCGCCTCCACCGGCTCGGCCTGGACCTCGGGCCCGCGGCGGGGCCGCTCTCCGTGACGGGCCTCGACTTCGACACGGACGAACGCGTCGGCAAGGGCACGCGGCACCGCGTCGCGCTGGAGGGCCTCAGCACGGCCGCACCCGGCGGGCGGGCGCGGGCGGTGGGCCTGGAGGGCACGCGGTGGACGACGTCGATGCTGGAGCGCGGCACCCCGGAGGCGGGCGCCGAGGGCGCCCCGGCCCCGCCGAAGCTGGACCCGAACCGGCCCGGACACCCGGCGGCCCTCGTCTACGGCACCGGCTTCGTGCCCCCCGCGCTGGTGCGCTGGGGCGCCCCGCCCAGCGTGAACGTCCGCCTCGACATCGCCCGGCCCGAGGTCGAAGAGGTCGCCGCCGTGGCCACCGACCGCTATCTCGACTCCTCCCACACGCGCACGGGACAGCGCGTCGATGTGGACCTGGGCGGCGCCACCGTACGGGTGCGCATCGTGGCCGGCGTCCGGGCGCTGCCGACGACGGGCCCCGAGGCCGGGGCCGCCGCCACGGACACGGCTACGGACATGGACACGGCCGACGGCGGGACGAAGGACGGCGGCGCGCTCCTGCTCGACCTGCGCGCCCTCAACGCCGCCCTCGCCGACAGCGGCGGCGACCCGGTCGCCCCCAACGAGTGGTGGCTGTCCACGGTCCCCGGTGGCACCGGGAAGGCGGCGGCCTCGTTGCGGGCCCGCCCCGACACCGACCCCGCGCAGGTCGTGGTGCGCGCGGAGATCGGTGAGCAGTTGCGGGACGACCCGCTGGGCGCGGGCCCGCAGTCGGCGCTGGTCGCGGCGGCTCTCGTCGCGGCCCTGCTCGCGGCGGTCGGCTTCGCGGTGAACACGGCGGGCTCCCTGCGCGAGCGGGGCGCGGAGTTCGCGATCCTCGGCGCGCTCGGGGCCTCGCGCCGCAAGCTCGCCCGCCTGGTCGCCGCCGAGCAGGGCATCCTCGTCGCGCTCGCGCTGCTGGTCGGGGCGGCGCTCGGCACGTTCCTGACCCGGGCGGTGGTCCCGCTGATCGTGCTGACCGGCGAGGCGACCAGGCCCGTACCGGACGTGCTCGTGCGGCTCCCCCTCGATCAAGTGGCGCTGCTGCTCGCGGGCGTGGCCTGCGTCCCCGTACTGATCACCGCGGGGCTCGCGCTGCGGCGCCCGCCGCGCGCCGCGGCCACGCTGCGCGTCCAGGGAGGCGAGTGAGATGTCCGCTGCGACGAGGGCGGTGGCGCCCTGGGTACGGACCCGGCTGCGGACCGCGCCGGGGGCCGCGGTGGCGCTGTTCCTGCTCGTGCTGATCGCGTCGTGCCTGGCGGCGGCGTTCCCCCGGGCCGTGGACCGCTACGAGGACCGCGGGCTGCGGCAGGCCGTCGCCGACGAGGCGCCCGACCGGATGACCCTGAACGTCACCACGGCCGACCCCGGCGTCGAACTGCCGCCGGACGAGCGGGCCGAGGCGCTGACCGGGAACGTCACGCGGGCCGCGTACAAGGGGATCGCCGCCGCGCTCCCGCAGCCGTTCGTCACCGATCCGCGCGAGTCGTCGTACGGACTGCGCACCGTCGCGGACGATCTGCCCGGCAGGGACGACTGGCTGCCTCAGCCGGACGGTCTGCAACCGCAGCTCACGCTCTACGCGCAACACGGGCTCGCCGAGCACGCGAAGATCGCCGCGGGCCGGCTGCCCGGCCCCGGCCACACGGCCACCCGGATGGAGGCCGCCGTCACGCGCGAGACCGCGCGCACGATGCGGCTGAAGCCCGGCTCGGTCATCCATCTGACGGGCACCGACGCGCAGCTGATCGCCGTGCGCATCACGGGCATCGTCGTCCCCCGGAACGCCTCGGGCGCCTACTGGTCGGCGACACCGCTGCTGAAGGCGGCGCAGGCGCGGACCACGAAGGACATGCCGCCGTCGCGGTTCTTGGCCGCCGCGCTCCTCGTGCACCCCGACGCCGGACCGGCGCTCCTGCACACGGGCCCGGTCGAGCAGTACTGGCAGCTGTCCCCGGACACCTCCGCGCTCAAGGCCCGGGAACTCCCGGCCCTGCGCGACGCCTTGGCGTACGTGGCGGACGGCCCGGGGCTGCCGAAGGTGCGGGAGGCGACGGGCGACCCGACGACGGACGTCTCCAGCGGCCTCGTCGACGTCATCGCCCGCTTCGACGCGCTGCGCTCCGGCATCACCCCGGTCGTGGCGGTCGCCGCGTACGGGACGGGCACGGTCGCCCTCGTCGTACTGCTCATGGCGGCCGGACTCACCGTGGACCGGCGGCGCGGCGAACTCGCCCTGCTGCGGGCGCGCGGCGGTTCGCTGCGCGGCATCGCCGGGCGGTTGCTCGCCGAGACGGCCGTGGTCGCCGTGCCCGCCGGGGCGCTCGGCTGCCTCCTCGCGGTCGCGGCCGTGCCGGGCGGCCGTCTCGCCCCGGCCGTGGGCGCGGCGGGCGCGGTGACGGTCGTGGCCTGCGCGGCGCTGCCGCTGCGCGCGACGGCCGCGCACCGCCGCGCGCGTCTGCACAGCGCCCGCGGCGACGTGGCCACGGCCCGCCCCTCCGCCCGCCGCACCGTCGCCGAACTGACCGTCCTCGTCCTCGCCGTCGGCGCCGTCGTGGCGCTGCGCCGCCGCGGCGCGACGGACGGCGGCGACGGCCTCGTCGCGCTCGCGCCGGTCCTGGTCGGCGTGGTCGCCGCGTTCGTCCTCGTACGGGTGTACCCGCTGCCGCTGCGCCGCCTGGCCGGCCCCACCGGCCGGCTGCGCGGCGCCGTCGGCCATCTGTCGCTGGCCCGCGCGGCGCGCGCCCAGGCGGGCACGGGCACGACCGTGCTGCCGCTGCTCGCGCTGCTCACGGCGCTGACGACGGCGGCCTTCGGCGGCAGCGTCCTCGCCGGGATCGACACCGCCCGCGACCACGCCGCGCTCCTCGCGACGGGCGCCGACGCGCGCGTGGACGGCGACGCCCCGCTCTCCGAGGCGCGCGTCGCCCGCGTCCGGCGGACACCCGGCGTCGACACCGTCGCCCCCGTCACCATCCGCTACGACGCGGAGGTCAAGGAGGGCACCCGCCGCCTGCCGCTCGCGGCGGTGGACCCGGGATCGTACGCACGTCTGACGCAGCGGACCGGGCTCGGGGCGTTCTCCGCGCGGGAGCTGACCCCGGCGAAGGGCGACGGCGCGCTCCTGGCCGTCGTCTCCCCCTCCATGGCGGACCTCGCCCGGGGCGGCCGCATCGACCTGTGGATGAACGGCGAGGACGTCACCCTGCGCGTGGCCGCCGTCCGCGCCACGACCCCCGCGCTCTCCGACGACTTCCTGATCGTGGACCGCGCGGCCCTCACCCGCGCGACCCGCGCCCCCAACCACCCCACGACACTGCTCCTCATGGGCAGAAGCACGGGCATCGACGCGGCGGCCCTGCGCGCGGCGGCCGCCCCCGACCGGCTCTCCGTCCGGCTGCGCGCCACGGAACGCGCCCGCTACACCGACTCCCCGCTCCAGACCGGCGCCACCGGCGTCTACGTCGCCGCGGTCGCCGCCGGAGCGGGCTTCGCCGCCCTGGCGCTGCTCCTCGCCCTCGCCCGCGCGGCGCCCGAACGCCTCGCGCTCCTGGCCCGCCTGCGCACCATGGGCCTCACCCGCCGCGAGGCGCGCCGCCTGCTGATCCTGGAGGCGCTGCCGCAGGCCCTGCTCGCGGCGGCCGGCGGCACCCTGACGAGCTGGGCGGCGATCCGCCTCCTCTCCCCCGGCCTCGACCTCACGGGCCTGGCACTGGCGCAGACTCCGGGCGCGTCAGCCCACCAGTTGTCCACGGACCCGCTGTCGCTGTTCCTGCCCGCCATGGCCGTCGTCGTCCTCGCGGTGGGGATGGCGTCCGGGCAGGCGTGGTGGGCAGGGCGGGCCGGCTCCGTACGGGAGCTGCGGGCGGGTGAGGTCACGTGAGCATGCGGATATGGGCCGGTGAGGTCACGTGAGCATGCGGATACGGGCCGGTGAGGTCACGTGAGCATGCGGATACGGGCCGGTGAGGTGACGTGAGCACCCGGACGCGGGCAGGCGACGACCGACGTACGACCTCGGGAGGCAGGACCCCATGACGACCGACCACACCGGCGCCCCGACCCTCGCGGAGCTGGAGGCACGGGCGTCCGCGCGCCGGGACCGCCCCGCCTACGGCCACTCCGCGCTGATCACCTGCGACCGCCTCGTCCGTGTCTTCACCACGGACGGCGTCGAGGTGCAGGCGCTCCAGGGCCTCGACCTGCTCGTGCAGGAGGGCGAGCTGATGGCCCTGGTCGGCGCGTCCGGCAGCGGCAAGTCGACGCTGATGAACATCCTCGCGGGCCTGGACGAGCCGACCGCCGGCGCGGCCAAGGTCGCGGGGTACGACCTGCTCACCATGGGCGCCAAGGAGCGGCTGCGCTACCGCCGCGAGGCCGTCGCCTTCGTCTGGCAGCAGACGGCCCGCAACCTGCTCCCGTATCTGACGGCGGCTCAGAACGTGGCGCTGCCGATGCAGTTGCGCGGCCGCACCCGCCGCGCGAAGAAGGCGGAGCGCGCCATGGAACTGCTCGACCTCCTCGGCGTCGCCGACTGCCGCGACCGCCGCCCGCGACAGATGTCGGGCGGCCAGCAGCAGCGCGTCGCCATCGCCGTCGCCCTGGCCAACGAGCCGAAGGTGCTGCTCGCCGACGAACCCACCGGCGAACTCGACTCGCACACCGGGGAACAGATCTTCGCCGCGTTCCGCACGGCGAACGAGGAGCTCGGCACGACCGTCGTCATCGTCACCCACGACCAGACCGTCGCGAGCGAGGTCCGCCGTACGGTCGCCATCCGCGACGGCCGCACCTCCACGGAGGTCCTGCGCCGCACCCAGGTCGACGCGGCGACCGGCCAGGAGTCCCTGGTCTCCCGCGAGTACGCGATGCTGGACCGCGCGGGCCGCCTCCAGTTGCCCGCGGAGTACACCGAATCGCTGGGGATGCGGGACCGGGTGCTGCTGGAGCTGAAGGAGGACCACATCCAGATCTGGCCGGACGATCAGGAGCGGTAGGCGCTTTCGCGGCGTTCGGGCCGGATTCAGGCCGGGGTCACGAACAGCCCGCCGAGGCCCCCGTTGCCCCGGCGCAGCGCCACCGACCCGTACGGGGTGCGCAGCCGCACCCACGCCCCGGCCACGAGGACGTCGACGAGGTCGCCGCGGAGGAAGCCGAGCGAGGCCGCCGCGTGGGCGAGCCGCACCGGGACCCCGGTGGCGCCGATCTCGCGGGACCAGATCTCGCGCCCGATCCCGTCGAGCCCGGTCCGGGTCCGCGCCTGCGGCGCCAGCTCCTCGACCCGCGTACGGAACTCCCGTACGGCGGCCTGCACGAGCCCACGCAACGCCTCCGCTCCGGGGAAGCCGGCGAGCCGTTCCCAGCCGCCGCGCGGCGGCAGCACCCCGGCCCACGGCGGACCGGTGACGGCGGACGGGACACGGGCCGTCGCCCCGGCCTCGTCGATCGATTCGAGCAGTTCCCCGGCGGACACGGTCACATCGAGCGCGTCCTCGATCCCGTGCTCGTACGGCTTGAGGAGGCGCGCCGTACGGATCGCGAGGACCTCGAACGACGGCGGGCGCCCGAACACGGCGAGCGCCTGCCCGCCGGCCTGGGCCTGCAGCCGTACGGCGGCCGCCTTGTCGTAGTGCAGCAGCCGGCCGAGGAAGGCGGCGACGTCCGCCGCCTCCCCCGCGTCGGCGAAGTGCAGCACCGGATGCTGCGCGGGCGCACTCATGCGGCGAGCGCCTCCGCGCCGTCGTCGAGGTACTCCCGCAGGAAGGACCTCTCCTCGTCGGTGATCCGGCGGGGCCGCTGGGCCTCGAAGTCGAACGGCACGACGACCGTCGAGGCCCGTACGTACACGGCGTCCGCGTCCTTCACCTCGTAGGCGAGGGTGAAGGAGGCGGCCCGTATCTCGGAGACCCACAGCTCGATGTCGACCGGCGCGTGCCGGTGGACGAGCTGCCGCTTGTAGTCGATCTCATGGCGCGCCACGACAGACCCCTGCTGGAAGTCCTTGTCCGGGCGGAACAGGAAGTCGATACGGGCTTCTTCGAGGTACCGAAGAAACACCACGTTGTTGACGTGGCCGTACGCGTCCATGTCCGCCCAGCGCAGGGGGCAGGCGTATACGTGGCGGGCCATCAGCCGCGGGTCAGCTTCTTGTACGTGGCCCGGTGCGGGCGGGCGGCGTCGGCGCCGAGCCGCTCGACCTTGTTCTTCTCGTACGACTCGAAGTTGCCCTCGAACCAGAACCACTTGGAGTCACCCTCGTAGGCGAGGATGTGCGTGGCGACCCGGTCGAGGAACCAGCGGTCGTGGGAGACGACGACGGCGCAGCCGGGGAACTCGAGGAGCGCGTTCTCCAGCGAGCTGAGGGTCTCGACGTCGAGGTCGTTGGTCGGCTCGTCGAGGAGCAGCAGGTTGCCGCCCTGCTTGAGGGTGAGCGCGAGGTTGAGGCGGTTGCGCTCACCGCCGGAGAGGACGCCGGCCGGCTTCTGCTGGTCCGGGCCCTTGAAGCCGAACGCGGAGACGTAGGCGCGGGACGGCATCTCGACCTGGCCGACGTTGATGTAGTCCAGCTCGTCGGAGACCACGGCCCACAGGGTCTTCTTCGGGTCGATGTTGGCCCGGTTCTGGTCGACGTAGCTGATCTTGACGGTCTCGCCGACCTTGATCTCGCCGGAGTCCGGCGTCTCCAGGCCCTGGATCATCTTGAACAGCGTGGTCTTGCCGGCGCCGTTCGGGCCGATGACACCGACGATGCCGTTGCGGGGCAGGCTGAAGCTGAGGTCGTCGATGAGGACCTTGTCGCCGAACGCCTTGCTGAGGTGCTCGACCTCGACGACGATGCTGCCCAGGCGCGGCCCCGGCGGGATCTGGATCTCCTCGAAGTCCAGCTTGCGCATCTTGTCGGCCTCGGCGGCCATCTCCTCGTAGCGGGCGAGGCGCGCCTTGGACTTGGCCTGACGCCCCTTGGCGTTGGACCGCACCCACTCCAGCTCTTCCTTGAGCCGCTTCTGCCGCTTCTCGTCCTTCTTGCCCTCGACCTTGAGCCGCTCGGACTTCTTGGTGAGGTAGGTCGAGTAGTTGCCCTCGTAGGGGATGGCGCGGCCGCGGTCGAGTTCGAGGATCCACTCGGCGACGTTGTCGAGGAAGTAGCGGTCGTGGGTGATCGCCACGACGGTGCCCTTGTACTGGGCCAGGTGCTGCTCCAGCCAGTTCACGGACTCGGCGTCGAGGTGGTTGGTGGGCTCGTCGAGGAGGAGCAGGTCGGGCGCCTCGATGAGGAGCTTGCACAGGGCGACGCGGCGCTTCTCACCACCGGAGAGGTTGGTGACGGGCCAGTCGCCGGGCGGGCAGCCCAGGGCGTCCATGGCCTGCTCCAGCTGACCGTCGAGGTCCCACGCGTCGGCGTGGTCGAGGTCCTCCTGGAGCTTGCCCATCTCCTCCATCAGCGCGTCCGAGTAGTCGGTCGCCATCAGCTCGGCGACCTCGTTGAAGCGCTTGAGCTTGCCCATGATCTCGGCGGCGCCGTCCTGCACGTTCTCCAGGACGGTCTTGTTCTCGTCGAGGATCGGCTCCTGCATGAGGATGCCGACGCTGTACCCGGGCGAGAGGAACGCGTCACCGTTCGACGGCTGCTCCAGACCCGCCATGATCTTCAGCACGGTCGACTTACCGGCACCGTTCGGACCGACGACACCGATCTTCGCCCCCGGGTACATGCTCAGGGTGACGTCGTCGAGGATCACCTTGTCGCCGTGCGCCTTACGCGCCTTGCGCATGGTGTAGATGAACTCAGCCAAGAGAAACCGTCCGGCAGTCGAAGTGTGGCAGCGAGGGGCCCGCGTCTGCGGCTCCACCGCGTGTGGGCAGATACACCCCATCTTGCCGCATCGCCAGTGCTGGGCGGAAACCCGTATTGAAGGGTGGGCTTGAGCTGGGGGTTTCGGCGGCCTGGTACGGGGGCGGGGCGGAGCAGGCGGGCGTGCACGGCTGAGGGGCCGTCCCGGGCCGGGTGGCGGCGGGGGCGGCCCCTCAGTACGGGGTGCGGTCCCGGGCCGGGTGGCGGCGGGGGCGGCCCCTCAGTGCAGGGTGCGGCGGGTACGGCCGGGTCAGTCCGTGCCGAACTCCATCGCGGCGCGGTCGAGCAGCTCCGCCTCGTCGTCGGCGGAGTCGCCGCGGGACGCGATCGCCTCGGCGCCGCCCTCCGGCATGGTGCCGATCAGGCCCGTCGCGGCGGCCTGGGCGGCGCCGATCGCCGGGCCCGCGGTACCGATGAGGCCGATGCCCGCGTACTGCTCCAGCTTGGCGCGGGAGTCGGCGATGTCGAGGTTGCGCATGGTGAGCTGGCCGATGCGGTCCACCGGGCCGAACGCCGAGTCCTCGGTGCGCTCCATCGACAGCTTGTCCGGGTGGTAGCTGAACGCCGGGCCCGTCGTGTCCAGGATCGAGTAGTCCTCGCCGCGCCGCAGCCGCAGGGTGACCTCGCCGGTGACGGCGGCGCCGACCCAGCGCTGGAGCGACTCGCGGACCATGAGCGCCTGCGGGTCCAGCCAGCGGCCCTCGTACATCAGGCGGCCGAGGCGGCGGCCCTCGTTGTGGTACTGAGCGAGGGTGTCCTCGTTGTGGATCGCGTTGACCAGGCGCTCGTAGGCGGCGTGCAGGAGGGCCATGCCGGGCGCCTCGTAGATGCCGCGGCTCTTGGCCTCGATGATCCGGTTCTCGATCTGGTCGGACATGCCGAGGCCGTGGCGGCCGCCGATCGCGTTGGCCTCCATCACCAGGTCGACGGCGGAGGCGAACTCCTTGCCGTTGATCGTCACCGGGCGGCCCTGCTCGAAGCCGATCGTGACGTCCTCGGTCGGGATCTCGACCGACGGGTCCCAGAACCGGACGCCCATGATCGGCTCGACCGTCTCCACGCCCGTGTCCAGGTGCTCCAGGGTCTTCGCCTCGTGGGTGGCGCCCCAGATGTTGGCGTCGGTGGAGTACGCCTTCTCCGTGGAGTCCCGGTAGGGCAGGTCGTGGGCGGCCAGCCACTCCGACATCTCCTTGCGGCCGCCCAGCTCGGTCACGAAGTCCGCGTCGAGCCACGGCTTGTAGATCCGCAGGTTCGGGTTGGCGAGCAGGCCGTAGCGGTAGAACCGCTCGATGTCGTTGCCCTTGAACGTGGAGCCGTCGCCCCAGATCTGGACGTTGTCCTCGAGCATCGCACGGACGAGCAGCGTGCCGGTGACGGCGCGGCCGAGCGGCGTCGTGTTGAAGTAGGCGCGGCCGCCCGAGCGGATGTGGAACGCCCCGCAGGTCAGCGCGGCGAGCCCCTCCTCGACGAGCGCCTCCCGGCAGTCGACCAGGCGGGCCACCTCGGCGCCGTACGCCTGCGCGCGGCCCGGGACCGAGTCGATGTCGGGCTCGTCGTACTGGCCGATGTTCGCCGTGTAGGTGCAGGGGACGGCGCCCTTGTCACGCATCCACGCGACCGCGACAGAGGTGTCGAGGCCACCCGAGAAGGCGATGCCGACGCGCTCGCCGACGGGGAGAGAGGTGAGGACCTTGGACATAGGAAGAGTATGCACGATCCCGCATGACCATGCAACGCCCGGCATCCCGCCCTGTCCTTACGTCCCCGGCACCCATGCCCCACCCGGGCACGCGCCTCCGCCCCGGCACCCATGCCCCGTCCAGGACGCCCCCGCCCCGCCACGCTCAGGCCCCGCGAACACGCACGCCCGTCCTGCGCGGCGCTCATGGCCCTCAAGACACGCACCCCCCTACCCCGCCAAGACCCACAACCCCGCCGCGCTCATCGCCCGCCCCGAAACACACACGCCCCGCCCCCGAAAATCGCGGGGCGGGGCGTGTGGTCGCGCTACGCCTCAGGCAGGCGTGGCGGAACCGCCTACTTGCTCGTGCTCGGCTTCCTCTTGCGGACCAGGACCACCGCGGCACCGCCGACGAGGACCAGCGCGATGGCGACGCCCGCGATGACCGGCGTGGCGTTCGAGCCACCGGTGGCGGCCAGGTCCTTGTCCGAGTCGGAACCGCTGCCGCTGCCGGTGCCGCCGACGGAGGCCGGGCTCGGCTGCGTGGACGCCTGCGGGGTCAGCCCCTCGTCGTCGTCCGCGTCCTTGGTGACCGTCTCGGCGGCCGTCTTGCAGTCGAGCACCCCGCGCAGACGCGTCTCGAAGCCGTTCGGCCCCGTGATCGTGAAGTCGTACGCCTGGTCTTCCTTCAGCGGGATCGTCACCGTCCGGGACTCGCCCGCCGGGGTCGTGTACTCGGTGCCCATCAGGGTGAAGGTGAAGGGCTCGTCGCCCTTGTTCACCGCCGTGATGTCCACGCCGCCCTTCACGCAGTTCTTCTGCGCGGAGACCGCGGGCACGGGGCCCGTCTTCGCCCAGGTCGCCGTGGCGGTGGCCGAGACGGTGGACTCGCTGGAGCCCGCGAGGATCTGCGTCTGGCTGCGGCTCTCGGAGGCGAAGGCGCGGCCGACCGGCACGGTCGTCGACGCCTGGACCGTCAGCGCGGCCGAACCCGGCTCCGCGTCCTTGGGCACGTCGAAGAAGACCTGGCTGCCATCGGCGGCGCTGGTGACGGCCTTGCCGGTCTTGTCGACGAGCTTCACGCCGGCCGCGGCGGCCGAGGCCGGCGGCGCGACCGTGACGGCCTGCGCGTTGGTGTGGACGGTGATCGGGCCGAGCCGCTCACCCGGGTGCCCGGAGACGGCCTGCGGCGAGAGGGTCAGCGACGCCCCCGGCTCGCTCAGCTGGCCGGCGCTCTTCTCCAGGTAGTCCGCGAGCTTCTCGGCGTTCGCGTCCACCGCCTCGACGTCGGCCTTGTCCGAGTAGCGCCAGATGGCGACCTGCGTACCGGCCGCCGCGTCCTTCTCGGTGAGGCTGTCCGCGCCGGCCTTGGCGGCGAGCGCCGCCAGGTCGTTGATCTGGGGGTAGGAGTTCTGCAGGATCCAGCGGATCTTGCCCGCGTCCGGGTTGCCGCTCAGGGACGTGCCGCTCCAGGGCGTCTCCTGGTACTTGGCCTCGGTCTGGGTCGGGTTGTGGATGTCGATGCAGTAGGTCTGCAGCGTGCCGCCGCCGTCCACCGTCATCTTGAACAGACCGGCCGAGACCCGCTTGTCCTCCCCGCCGTCGTGGATCACGGCGGTTCCGGACGTCTCCAGGCCGCCCAGGGTGGCGCTGGCGCCGCCCGGCAGCTTCGTGACGTCATCCGCGTGGGCCGTCCCGGTGGTGGCTATCGCGCCGGTCATCGCGAGTCCCGACACCAGGGCGGCCGCGCCGAGGCGAGCGCCCCGGCCGCGGTGCCCGGCCCGTGAGAACACAGAAAACACGTCATCCCCTTCAGGCAGGACGTGGTCGCACTTGGGGTGTCCCGCCAACAGAATCGCTGAGTTTTTCGAGCCCTGGGGGCTCCCAGCCCCTGGCGCCCATGGGTCCCCTCAGGGCCCTCATGAACCTCTGGATCTCCCTGAATCCCTCGGAGCCATGCCCGGCATCCTAAGGAGAAGCAACCCGTCCGGTTCCCCCGAGCGGACCTCCGGGAAGCGATCCGAATCGCAATCGTTATCGCCAACACCGTTCATGAGCTGGGCTTATCGACAAATCTCCGGAACGCAGGCGTCGATAAGCCGCACTTCGGTCACGGTGTAGGAGCACCCTGCCCGTGCCCTCGCGAGGCTCCTCGCTCCCTCGCCGGCGGATCACCCCACGGGCTCCCGCTCCGGCTCCAGTCGCTCCGCCCCCACGTCCGGCTCGATCTCGAACGAGGGCTCCTGGGCGTCCTGTTGACCACCCTTGTGCCCGTCCTGTGGTGCGGCCGTCCTCCTCCCGGCGACCCGCCGGAACGCCGACGTCCCGCGCGCGAGGTCGTGCCCGACGGAGGTCGCCTGGATGTCCGCCGACGTCCAGTGCTGGCCGCCCCGCTCCTCGTCGCGCACCTTCAACCGGCCCTGCACGATGACCGGTTCGCCGATCGACACCGACCCCTGCACGTTCGACCCGAGCGCCCCCTTGGCCCACACCGTGAAGAAGTTGGTGTGCCCGTCGACCCACGTGTTCTGCACCGCGTCGAACCGGCGCGGCGTCACCGCGAGCCGGAACCGGGCGACCGGCCCCGTCGGCAGCTCCCGGTAGACCGGTGTCGTCGCCACGTTCCCCACGACCGTCAGCAGCGTCTCGTTCATCTCGAACAACCCCCGTCCGCATCGCGGCCCGGGCCCCTCCCGAACCGCGGTCCCAGACTGCACCGGCGCCGCGATCCGTGCCGACGCCTGTGCCCTACCGGCCGGTTGTGGAAAACCCCGCCACCCGTACGTACTGCTCGCGCACCTCCCGGTAGCGCAGCAGCTCCGCCGCCACGGGGTCCAGGACGCGGGCCCGGCCGCAGGCCGCGGCGGCGTCCCGCAGGCGCCGTTCCGCCTCCTGACCGTAGCGGCGCGCGGGCCCCCTCGCCGCCAGCCGGCAGGACCATTCGACGCACGGGCCGCCCACGATCCCGGCCAGCACCAGCAGCGCGGGCACGAGCCAGTTCGACGGCAGCGCGCCGGTCACGTGCGCCACCAGCCATGCCACGCCGAGGACCTGAAGCGCCGTCATGGCCGCTTGCGTGAAAACGGCGAGGGGCCACCATCCGGGCCGGGGCGGCTTCCCGCCGTTGCCGTGCGGCGCGCCGGGGGCCTGTCGGCCGCCGTCCAACGCCGCGTCGCTCTCCATCGTGATCTCGTCCAGCGCCTCGGGCAGCCCGCTCGCGCCCCGCGTCGCGGCCTCCCGTACGGCCTGGCCCCAGGCGGGGGGCAGGCCGGTCGCCGCCGCCTCGCCGACCGCGCGCACGGCGTGCTCGACGCGCTGACGCGCCGTCACCTGCTCCTCGTCGCCGGGCGCGTCGGCGGCGGTCAGGCCCGAGGCGAGGGTGCGCTGCGTCTCGTACCAGCGCCAGAGCCGGAGCCAGGGGGTGCCGCAGGCCCGGTTCGCGGAGCGGGACCAGGCGCGTTCGGCGGCCTGTCCGGCGGCGGCCGCGCCCACCGCGTCGGCGAGCCGGTCGGCGAACTCCTCGCGGGCCTCCTCGCTCAGCCCGGTCTGCCGTCCGGCGCCGTACACCGGCCGCAGGCTCTCGGCGGCGGCGTCGACGTCGGCGGCAATCCGGCGGGCGGCGGCCTGCCGCTCAGCGGTGAACCTGCCCAGCGCGGCGCGCAGTTCCGGGACGCCCTCGCCGCTCAGGGCCGACAGCGGCAGCACGGTGGCGCCCAGTTCCCCGTGCTCGCCGAGTGCGACGCCGTCCTCGTCGAGGAGGCGCCGCAGATCGTCGAGGACCTGGTCGGCGGCGTCCCCGGGCAGCCGGTCGACCTGGTTGAGGACGACGAACATGACCTCGGCGTGCCCGGCCATGGGCCGCAGGTACCGCTCGTGCAGCATGGCGTCGGCGTACTTCTCCGGGTCGACGACCCAGATCACGGCGTCCACCAGGGCGAGGACCCGGTCGACCTGTGCGCGGTGGGCGGGCGCCGCGGAGTCGTGGTCGGGCAGGTCGACGAGGACGAGCCCGTCCAGGGGCGCCTCCTCGTGCGGCCGTTGCAGGGGGCGCCGCCGGGAGCGGCCCGGGATGCCGAGCCGGTCGAGCAGCCCGGCCGCGCCGTCCGTCCAGCTGCAGGCGATCGGCGCCGAGGTGGTCGGGCGGCGCAGCCCGGTCTCGGAGAGGGGCACGCCCGCGAGGGCGTTGAACAGCGTCGACTTGCCGCTTCCGGTCGCCCCGGCGACGGCGACCACGGTGTGCCGCGCGGAGAGCCGCCGCCGTGCGGCGGCCTCGTCGAGTACGTGTCCGGCCTGGGCCAGCGTCTTGGCGTCGAGCCTGGTGCGCGAGAGCCCGACGAGTTCGCGCAGCGCGTCGAGCCGCTGGGCGAGGTCCTGGTGCAGTTGCCGGTCGGTCAGCGCGTCGGGGCGCGGGGTGAGCCGCGGTGCGGGCGGCGCAGTGGCGGGCAGGGCCGGTGGCAGGGCGGGCAGGTCGGTCGTGCGGTGGCTGTCGTACGTTCCCGGGCTGGCTTCCGGCGCCTGGGCGGGCAGGCCCGCGGCGCGGCGCGCGATGAGGCCGTCGTCCCAGGGGGCGGCGTGTTCGCCGGGTTCGGGGCGGTGCGCGTCGCGCGCGTGGGCGGTGTGTTCCGCGCGGGGGGCGTCCCCTGTCCGGTCGTCGCCCTCGGGGCGGCGGTCGGTGTCGTCGGGGTGGCGGCCCCTGCCTCCGGTGTGATCCGTGACGGCGGTCATGGCCCTCCTCACCTCTCCTTCTGCAGCAGCGACAAGGCCGCGATCAGTGCGGCCTGTGGTTCGGGGCCGATGCCGAGTGCGTCCACGGGCGCGAGGCGGCGGTCGCGTTCCGCGTCGAGGACGGTGTCCAGGTAGGTCTCCAGGAGGCGTCCGCCGCGGTCGCGCAGGCGCAGGGCGCCCTGCGCGCCGATCCGTTCGGCCAGGGTCTCGCCGGCGGCCCTGGCCCGCCGCCCGCCGAGCAGGGCGGTGGCCACGAGGGCGGCGACGACCTCGGGGTCGGGCGGTGAGGCGCCCTGTGCCTCGCCGATGACCCGTACCTCGTCCTCCGCGTACTCCTCCAGGACGCGCCGCCATCGCCGTACGGCCAGCCCGATGCGGTGCTCGGCGCGGTCAGGTCCGGGGGTGCGGGCGGCCAGTTCGGGGGCGCTGCCGGCCGGTTCCTCGCGCCATGCCTCGTCGATGCGTTCCTCGGCGGCGGTCACCGCGCACAGCAGGAGGGCGCCGAGGCTCTCGACCAGGGCGTCGAGCAGTTCACCCGCCGAACAGTCCAGCGGATAGCTCTGCCACCGCTTCAGCGCGTCGCCGGTCAGCACGGCGCCGCTCTCCAGCCTGGCGCCCACGCGCGCGTGCTCGCTGTCGTACGCGTCCTCGACGGCGGCGGTGAGCCGGACGGCGGCGGAGTACTGGGCGGCGAGCGCGGCGGCCAGCTCCGGCATCCGGGCCCGCAGCGAGTCGAGCGCGCCGCGCGCGGTGCGGGTCATGACGCGCGTACGGGCGTCACGGTCCTGGGCGCGGTGGGTGAGCCAGGCCCGCAGCGGTGCGACGGCGGTGGACGGCAGCAGGCCGCCGTCGCCGGTCGACTCGGGCAGCTCGGGCACGGTGAACCGGGGCAGGTCGCCGAGCCCGGCCTTGGAGAGCAGGGCGCCGTACTGGCGGGACACCTCGGCGAGGACCTGGTGCGGCACCCGGTCGAGGACGGTGACCAGGGAGGCGTCGTACTCCTTGGCGGTACGCAGCAGGTGCCACGGCACGGCGTCGGCGTACCGGGACGCGGTGGTGACCATGACCCACACGTCGGCGGCGCTGATCAGCCGGGCGGCGAGCGTCCGGTTCTCGGCGATGAGCGAGTCGACGTCCGGCGCGTCCAGGAGCGCGAGCCCGCGCGGCAGCGTGTCGGCGGTCTCGATGCGCAGCGCCCGTTCCTCGTCCTCCAGGAGGGGCGTGAGCGGGTCGTCCTCGTCGCTCTCGTCGGTGTCGCTCTCGGTGTCGGCCTGGCGGGGCACCCACACGCGCGTGAGGTCGGGCAGGACGCGCATCCCGGCGAACCAGTGGTGGTCGTCGGGGTGGCAGACGAGGACGGGCGTCCGTGTCGTCGGCCGCAGCACCCCCGCCTCGCTCACGACCCGCCCGACGAGCGAGTTCACGAGGGTCGACTTCCCGGCCCCGGTGGAGCCGCCCACCACGGCGAGCAGCGGCGCTTCGGGGGCGCGCAGCCGGGGCACCAGATAGTCGTCGAGCTGTGCGAGCAGTTCGTCGCGGTTGGCACGCGCGCGTGGAGCCCCCGCGAGCGGGAGCGGAAAGCGCGCGGCGGCGACGCGGTCGCGCAGCGCGGTGAGTGCGTCGAGCAGTCGAGGCCGTACGTCCAAGGTCACCACATGTGAAGAATGCCCAATTTTAGTGGCTTTCTGAAGCATATGACCACTCCTGCGCGCCGACACGACCCCCGTCGGCGGGCACGGGACCCCGAACAAGGTGCCCGATACCGCACAGGAAGCACACAGCGGGACGGAAGGGGAGGCAGGGGGCGCAGGCATAACGAGTGCACAACACCCGGGGCGCGAGACGCCAAAAGCGCTGCACGATTCGCACCTGCCTGCGATTATCGGGATCGCTTCACCGAACCTCCACATCGTGGCGCGGAGGCGAAGCAACAAGGACCGGGAGTCGGGAGCCCTATCCTTGTCCCCGGCAAGGTCACGGATCACCCACCCCTCATCCGTCCAAGCCACCGGCCACACACCGGCCCCCGTAGCTCAGTGGATAGAGCAGGCGCCTTCTAAGCGCTTGGCCGCAGGTTCGAGTCCTGCCGGGGGCGCCTCCACATCGGCTCCGCTTCGGCGGGGCCTTTTCGCTGCCCGCACGGGGCCGTGCACGACGAAGCCCCGGGCGCTTGCCCGGGGCTTTCGGCGCTGGTCGCGCGAGCGTCAGAGTTTGTCCATGTGGGTGTAGGGGCTGCTGATGCGGGCCTGGCGGGAGCCGAAGTCGACCAGCATCGCGACGCCGTTCTCGACGCCGACGATCCTCCCCAGGCCGTACCGGTCGTGCGTGACGCGGTCCCCGAGGTCGAAGTGCTTGGGAGGAGCGGCGGACGGAGCGTTGAAGGGGCTTGTCGGCAGGTGGCGCCGCGGCGCGGAAGGCTTCGTCATCGTGATGTCAGTATGCGCCCCCGGGAGCCCCGGCAGGTCACGTCACGGAAACAGGTGGGGCTACATGTGGTCCCCGCGGCGAGTAATCGCTCGACACCGTGCGGGACCGTGCTCGATCTTTGGGGAGGAACGAGGCACCGGCGCGCGCACCTGCCTGGCCACCGATCGACCGATTCCAGGGGGGACCATGACCACGCCCATCGGCTCCGAGGCCGTCGACCAGGAGCTCATCGACGCCGCCGGCGAGGTCGCGCGCGCCCGCAGCCACGGCGACAACCACACCGTGGCCTCCGCGGCACGCGCGCGTGACGGCCGGATCATCACCGGCATGAACGCGTACCACTTCACGGGCGGCCCTTGCGCCGAGCTGGTCGTCATCGGCGCGGCCGCCGCCCAGGGCGCGTACGAGCTGGACACCATCGTCGCCGTCGGGGACCGCGGGCGCGGGGTCGTCCCGCCGTGCGGTCGCTGCCGCCAAGCGCTGTTCGACTACTTCCCCGGGATACGGGTCATCGTGGCGGACGAGGGCGGGAAGGCGCGGAGCGTCCCGGTCTCCGAGCTGCTCCCCGTGACGTACGTGTGGGCCGATCACCAGGTCGAGGAGGAGTGACGCGGCCCGCCGGGGCAGGTGTGCCGCCCAGGCTCACGCACCGTACAGCTCCTCGATCTCCCGTTCGTACGCCGCCAGGACCGCCTGGCGCTTGATCTTCAGGGACGGGGTGAGGAGCCCGTTGTCCTCCGTGAACTCGCCCTCGACCAGCTTGAACCTGCGGATGGACTCGGCGCGCGAGACGGCCTCGTTGGCGAAGTCGACGGCCTTCTGCACGTCCGCGATCATGCGCGGGTCACGGATCACCTCGGACATCGGCGTGTCGGCGGGCAGCTTGCGCACGCTCAGCCAGTGCGCGACGGACTCCGGTTCGAGGGTGACCAGGGCGGCGACGTAGGAGCGGTTGTCGCCGACGACGATGCACTGGCCGACCGGCGGACGGCTGCGCAGGCGGTCCTCCAGGACGGCCGGGGAGACGTTCTTGCCGCCGCTCGTGACGAGGATGTCCTTCTTGCGGCCGGTGATGGTCAGGTAGCCGTCGTCGTCGAGCGCGCCGAGGTCGCCGGTGCGGAACCAGCCGTCCGGGTCCAGCGCCTCGGCGGTCGCGGTGGCGTTGTGCCAGTACGAGCCGAACACGATCGGACCCTTGACCAGCACTTCCCCATCGTCCGCGAGACGGATGGCGGTGCCCGGCACCGGCAGGCCGACGGTGCCGGGGCGGGGCCGCAGCGGCGGGGTGATGGTGGCGGCGGCGGTCGTCTCGGTCAGGCCGTACCCCTCGTAGATCACGATTCCGGCGGTGTAGAAGAAGAGGTTGAGGCCGCGGTCGAGGGGTGAGCCGCCGCTGATCGCGTAGCGCAGACGGCCGCCGAGCTCCTTGCGTACGCGGCGGTAGACCAGGAGGTCGTAGAGGCCGGTGGCGAGGGTGAGGCCGAGCCCGGGGCCGCCGCCCCGCCTCCGGGCGCCCGCCGCCCCCGGCCCCTCCAGGAACTTCGCCAGGCTGCGTTCGCCGAACTTCACGGCGATCCGGTCGGCCCGGTCGAACGACGCACCACGCCCGATCTTCTCGGCCGTGGCCCGTCCCGTGTCGTGGATCTTCTCGAAGAGGTACGGCACGCCGACCACGAACGTCGGCCGGAACGAACGCAGTTCGGGCCGCAGCTCGTCCGGCTTGATGCTGGGGCAGTGGCCCAGTTCGATACGGGCGAGCAGGCACGCGATCTGGATGGTGCGGCCCAGGATGTGGGCCAGGGGCAGGAAGAGGAGCGTGGAGGCGGTCTGGCCGGTGATCGCCTTGAAGATGGGGTGCAGCAGTTCGACGGTGTTGGCGGCCTCCGCGTACAGATTGCCGTGCGTGAGGACGCACCCCTTGGGGCGGCCGGTGGTGCCGGAGGTGTAGCAGATCGTGGCGATGGTGTCCGGGGTCAGGGCGGCGCGGCGCTTGGCGACCTCGTCGTCCGGGATGTCGCGGCCCAGCGCGGCGAGTTCGCTCAGCGCGCCGCTCGCCGCCTCCGCCGCCGGGGTGGGCGCGGGGGCCGGGGTGATCTGCCGGATGCGCGGCCGGTCGGCGTCGGGGAGCGCGGCGAGTCCGGCCTCGGCGGCGACCGCGTTCTCCGGGGTCTCGACGATCAGCAGGCGCGCGCCCGAGTCCCGTACGATCCATTCGATCTGCTCGGGCGAGGAGGTCGCGTAGATCGGGACGGTCTGGCCGCCGGCCGCCCAGATCGCGAAGTCGAGGACCTCCCACTCGTAGCGGGTGCGGGACATCAGGGCGACGCGGCCGCCCGGTTCGAGTCCGGCGGCGATCAGCCCCTTGGCGGTCGCGGTGACTTCCCGCGCGAACGCCGCCGCGGTGACCGGCCGCCACTCCCCCGCGCCCGCGCTTCTGCGTCGCAGGACCACGGTGTCCGGCGCCTCGGCCGCGTTCAGGAACGGGATGTCGGCGGGCGTCGTACCGTCCGACGGAGGCGCGGCGAGGGGCGGGGTGCGGGCCTCGCGGACGACGCCCCGTTCGTCCCTGCGGAGTTCGGGCTTCACGCGGTCGGCCAGGTCGCTGCGTTTCCTGGCCCGTTTCAGATCCTTGCGTACGCCCATGACGGCTCCCGGTCGCGCGGCGGCTTGCGGTCGGTACAGGGGTGGTGCGTGCAGGTGCGGTGCGTTCAGGGGTGATGCGTGCGGGCAGGCTCTGCGCGGGGCAGAACCTGCGGCGTTCTCCTTACTCCAGAGTCAACTTACTCACGCGTAACGAAAAATCAATGGGTCGCGCGGAGATCGCCGCGCTCACGCCTCCGGCAGCCACGCCTCGCCGTCGAGGACGTCCCGCATCCCCACCCACACCATGTTCATCAGGCGCAACGCCATGCCGTCGGGCTTCTGGCCGGGGTTGCGCTCCATCCAGTCAGTGAGCGAGTCGGCCGCCCCGACCAGCGCGTGCGCCACGAAGTCGGCGTCCTGCGCGCCGAGCCGGGCGCCCCGGCCGCTGGCCGAGATGCCGTCCCTGACCAGGCCCGCGACCTCCGCCATGACCGCCCGCCGCGCCTCCGCGACCGCCCCTGCGATCGTCTCGGTCAGCTCGGATGCCTGCCGGTGCAGGACGACCCAGCTGTCCCGGTGCTCTGCGACGAACGCGAAGAACGCCGACAGGCCCGCGTACAGGCGCAGTTCGGGCGCGGCGCCCGCGCCTCGCGCCGCCTCCTGGAACGCGACGACCAGCCGCTCCGCCTCGCGGCGCAGGCAGGCCAGGAAGAGGCCCTCCTTGGACTCCAGGTAGAGGTAGACCATGGGCTTGGAGATTCCGGCGAGTTCGGCGATCTCGTCGACGGACGCCGCGTGGTAGCCCCGCTTGGCGAAGACCCGTACCGCCACGTCGATGATCTGCTGCTCACGCACCTGGCGCGGCACGCGTTTGCGGCGCGTCGGCCCCGCAGCTCCCGAAGTCCCCGTCACTCTTGTCAGCCTACCTACGTAGCCGTAACCTTACCAATAAGTAATCTTACCCAGCGGTAAGTTCACCCAGCAGTAAGTTCACCCCGTCACGGCAGGGAGAGTTGCATGAGCGGTGCCGACGACATCGCGGCCCTCGACTTCGCGAGCGTCACGCCCGAGGAGTTCGCGCGGCTCGTGAAGGGCCTGTCCACCAAGGAGATCAACGAGATCGCGCGGGACAGCGCCTTGCGCGTCCGCGTCCTCGCGGAGGTCTTCGGGCGCATGGAACGCCAGTTCAAGCCGGAGGTCGCCGGATCGCTCCAGGCGCTGATCCGCTGGAAGGTCACCGGTCAGGGCGAGGTGCCCGACGCCGTCTACGAGACCAGGATCGGCGACGGTACGTGCACGGTGACGGAGGGCCGCTCGGACGCGGAACCGCGCGTCACGCTGATCATGAACGACGCCGACTTCCTCAAGCTCGTGTCGGGCAACGCCTCGCCCGTCACCCTGTTCATGCTCCGCAAGGTGAAGATCGCGGGCGATGTCGCGCTCGCGGCGGGCCTGACCCGCTACTTCGACATACCGAAGGCGTAGGGGCGGCGACACCATGGCTTTCTCTCTGGAACTGGACCAGGACCAGCGCGATCTGCGCGACTGGGTGCACGGGTTCGCCGTCGACGTGGTGCGGCCCGCCGCCGCCGAGTGGGACGAGCGCGAGGAGACGCCCTGGCCCGTGATCCGGGAGGCCGCGAAGATCGGCCTCTACGGGTTCGAGTCCCTGGCCGAACTCTTCGGCGACCCGAGCGGCATCTCACTGCAGATCGCCAACGAGGAGCTGTTCTGGGGCGACGCGGGCATCGGCATGGCGCTGTTCGGGACCTCACTCGCCGTCGCCGGGATCTTCTCGTCCGGCACGCCCGACCAGTTGGCCGAGTGGGTGCCGCAGTGCTTCGGCGACGCGGACGACCCGAAGGTCGCGGCGTTCTGCGTGTCGGAGCCGCAGGCCGGTTCGGACGTCGCGGCGATGCGGACGCGGGCCCGCTACGACGAGGCGAAGGACGAGTGGGTGATCAGCGGCCAGAAGGCCTGGATCACCAATGGCGGCATCGCGAACGTGCACGTCGTCGTCGCCTCCGTCGACCCCGCCCTGGGCTCGCGCGGGCAGGCCGCCTTCGTCGTGCCGCCGGGCACGCCCGGTCTCGAAGGCGCCAAGAAGATCCGGAAGCTGGGGCTGCGGGCCTCGCACACCGCCGACGTCTTCCTCGACGACGTACGGGTGCCGGGCCACTGCCTCCTCGGCGGAAAGGAGAAGCTCGACGCGCGGCTCGCACGGGCCCGCGAAGGCACGCGGGGCACCGGTCGCGGACAGGCCGCGATGTCGACCTTCGAGGTCAGCCGGCCGACCGTGGGCGCACAGGCGCTCGGGATCGCGCGCGCCGCCTACGAGTACGCCCTCGAATACGCCGGCGACCGGGAGGCGTTCGGCCGCCCGATCATCGAGAACCAGGCCATCGCGTTCGCCCTCGCCGACCTCCGTACGGAGATCGAGGCGTGCCGGCTGCTCATCTGGCAGGCGGCGTGGATGGCCCGCAACGACAAGGTGTTCGACGCCGGGCAGGGCTCGATGTCGAAGCTCCGCGCCGGTGAACTCGCCGTCGCCGCCAGCGAGAAGGCGATCCAGGTCCTCGGGGGCGCCGGGTACAGCAGGGAACACCCGGTCGAGCGGATGTACCGGGACGCGAAGATCTACACCATCTTCGAGGGGACCAGCGAGATCCAGCGCCTTGTCATCGCGCGGGCCATCTCGGGGCGCCAGATCCGCTGAACCCGCGCGCCCGCCGCAGTTACTCCGCGTTCCGCAGCGCCGCCGCCTCGCGCACCGCCTCGACCAGGGCCCGTACGTCGCTGTCCTCCGTGGCCGCCGTCAACGCCTCGACCCGCGCCACGAGTTGCTCCGGGCTCGGCTCGTCCGGCCACGAGGCGGCGGCGCCGCCGCTCAGGGCGCGCGCGAGGTACGCCGCGACCGCGGCCACGCGCAGGCGGGGCGGTGTCTCGGTCGACCACAGCGGGCGGGCCAGGGCCGAGGCGGTGATCGTGCCGGAGGCTTCGCGGGGCGCGCGGCTCTCCGGGTCGAGCCAGCGGACCGTCGCGGTCGCCACCCGGCCCCCGGTCCCTTCGGCACCCTGCACGTCCCCGGCGTCCTTTGCGTCCTCCGCGTTCTCCGCGTTCTCACGGAGCTTGACCGCGTACAGCGCCGTCACCGTGTGGCCGGGGCCGATCTCGCCGCCGTCCACGCGGTCGTCGCGGAAGTCGTCGTCGGCGACGCGGCGGTCGTCGTAGCCGAGCAGCCGGAACCCGGCCACCGTGTCCTTGTCAAAGGTGACCTGCGCCTTCGCGTCCCGCGCGCGCAGCTCCACGTTGGCCGGGAGTTCCCGCACGAAGACCCTGCGGGCGTCGGCGGGTGAGGAGACGTAGGTGGTGTGGCCATCGCCCTTGTCGGCGAGGCGTTCCATCAGCGCGTCGCCGTAGTCGCTGCCGACACCCACCCCGAACAGGGTGATGCCGTGCTCGCGGCGGGCGTCCGCGACGCGTTCGAGGATCGCGTCGGCGGAGGTCTCCCCGTCGTTGGCGAGGGCGTCGGAGAGGAGGACGACGCGGTTGGTGGCGCCGGGCCTCGCGCCGTCGACCGCCGTCGCGTAGCCGGTGCGGACGCCCGCCTCCAGGTTGGTCGAGGCGGTCGCTTCGAGGCTGTCGACGGCGTCGTGGACGTCGGCGCGCACCTCGCCGCCGCGCGCCCCGAGCCGGGTCATCGGCAGCACCGTCCGCGCCTCGTCGCTGAAGGTGACCAGGGCGATCGAGTCGTCGGGGCGGAGTTCGTCGGTGAGCGTGGCCAGGGACTGCTTGACCAGGTCGAGGCGGCCCGGCTCGTCCATGGAGCCGGAGACGTCGACGACGAACGTCAGCGCGGCGGGCGGACGCTCCCCGTTCGCGGGGGCCTGCGCCGTCGCGAGGCCCACGCGCATCAGGCGCCAGCCGTCGTCGCCGGTGCGGGCGCCGTCCATCGTCACCGAGAAGCCGTTGCCCGCCGGGCGCGGGTAGGCCTGCCGGAAGCTGTTGACGAACTCCTCGGGCCGCACCGACGCGGGGTCCGGCAGCCGCCCCTCGGCGAGGGTGCGGCGCGCGTAACCGTAGGAAGCGGTGTCGACGTCGAGGGCGAAGGTCGAGCGGTAGTCCGCGTCGCTGTCCCGGTCGGGGCTGCCTCCGTCGGTGCTGTCAGGGTCGCCGCCGTCCGGCGCCACGGAGGCGGCCGGGCCCTTCCCGGAGCCGTTCCCGCCCGTGAAGCCCTGGCCGCCGTACGGTGCCCGCTTCTGCGAGCTGTCCGACGACGTACCGGCCGGACCGCACCCGGTGAGCAACAGTCCCCCGGCGAGGAGCGCGGCCAGCAACGTCCCTCCGCCACGGCGCATACCGCCCGAGCCACCCCGCATGATCGCCCCTCCCGTGTCCCCAGGTCCCCGCGTCCGTCTCATGTGACTCTGACGCGGGAGAGGGGCCGGGTGTTCGTCCCGGGCGATTGCGCCTTGGCCTCAAAGGGGTCACGGCGGGCGGCGGTTGTGACCGGTGGGTGATCCTCCGGAGACCCGGGCGCCATCCGCCGTGCCGTTCACGCGGGCGTCACGACACCACGTCCTTCCGCGCGAACCCCCGGAACGCCAGCGCGAACAGCACCACCGCGTACGCGACCGACACCGACGCGCCCTGCACCATCCCGCTCCACTCGGGCTGCGCCTGGAACAGGTCGGCCCAGGCGAACTGCCAGTGCGCGGGCAGGAAGTCGCGCCAGTGGCCGAGGGCGGTGACCGCGTCCAGGACATTGCCCACGATCGTCAGGAAGACCGCGCCGCCGACCGCGCCCAGCGGGTTGTCCGTCTTCGTCGACAGCCAGAACGCCAGGCCCGCGGTGACCAGCTGCGACACGAAGATGTACGCGATCACGACGAGCAGCCGCTGCGCCGCCGTACCGGACGGCAGGGCCCCGCCGGTCGGTATGTCCAGCGGCCCCCAGCCGTACGCGACCGCGCCCACGCCGAGCGCCACGACCGGCAGCAGCGCCATCGCGCCGAGGCTCAACCCGAGCGCGACGACCAGCTTCGACCAGAGCAGGCGGGCGCGCGGCACCGGGGCGGCGAGCAGATAGCGCAGGCTCGACCAGTTCGCCTCGGAGGCCACCGTGTCGCCGCAGAACAGGGCGACGGGGATGACAAGCAGGAACCCGGCCGACACGAACAGGCAGGTGGCGGCGAAGTTCGCGGCGGACGCGGTGGCCGTGTCCATCAGCGTCACCCGCCCGTCACGCCCCTCCGGCTGCCCGCCGATCGCGAACGCGGCGACCAGCACGAAGGGCAGCAGCGCGAGCACCGCCCCCATGACGAGGGTGCGCCGCCGCTTCACCTGCCGGGCCAGCTCGACGCGGAGGGGGAGGGTGCGGGCGGGCTGGTAGCCGTCGGCGTGGCCGGTGTGACCGGTGTGACCGGTGTGACCGGCGGCGAGCGCGATCTCCGGGGGCGCGGCCTTGGGGGGCGTGGCGGGCCCGGTGCTGCTGCTCATGCGGAGCCTCCGATCAGCGTCAGGAACGCGTCCTCGAGTCGCCGGTGCGGGCCGAGCGCCTTTACGGGCACGTCGAGCCGGACCAGGTCGGCGAGGAGGCGGGCGGCGGGGTCGCCCCGGTCCTCGGGGGCGTCCGGGCCACCGGAACGCGCGGCCGGGACGCGGGGTGCGAGCCGCACCAGCAGCCCCTCTTCCGCCCTGACCACCGACTCCACGCCCTCCAGCGCCGCCACCTTCTCGAACAACGGCTCGGAGATGTCGGCGGCCAGGCCCACCAGCACCGTGTCGCCGGAGCCGACGATGTCCTCGACCCGGCCCGCCTCCACGAGACGGCCACGGTCCATGACGACGAGGTGCGTGCAGGATTGCTCGACCTCGGCAAGGAGATGGCTGGAGACGATGACGGTGCGGCCACCGCGCGCGTACCGGATCATGACCTCGCGCATCTCGCGGATCTGCGGCGGGTCGAGGCCGTTCGTCGGCTCGTCGAGGATCAGCAGGTCGGGCAGGCCGAGCATGGCCTGGGCGATGGCGAGGCGCTGCCGCATGCCCTGCGAGTACGTGCGCACCGCGCGGGCGAGCGCGTCGCCGAGACCGGCGATCTCCAGCGCCTCCTCGACATGGGCGTCGGCGGCCGGGCGGCCGGTGGCCCGCCAGTACAGCTCCAGGTTCTCCCGCCCGGACAGGTGCGGCAGGAAACCGGCGCCCTCGACGAAGGCGCCGACCCGGGAGAGGACCGGGGCGCCGGGGCGGATCGCGTGGCCGAAGACCCGGATCTCGCCCTCGTCGGGCCGGATGAGGCCCATGAGCATGCGCAGGGTGGTCGTCTTGCCCGCGCCGTTCGGCCCGAGCAGGCCGAGGACCTGGCCCTTGTCGACGCGGAAGGACAGGTCGCGGACGGCGTACCGGTCCGTCGACTTGGCGTACCGCTTGCTCAAGCCGGTGATCTGGAGAGGGACTTCGGCCAGGGCCGGGTCGGGCGGGGGCGCCGTCGTCCGCCTGCGCGCCGTGAGCAGCAGCGCCGCCGCCACGACCACCGCGGCGAGCGGCAGCCACCACACCCAGGCGGGCAGCGGCGCGGACGCCGTCTCG
The DNA here is from genome assembly GCF_040644575.1 of Streptomyces sp. NPDC046939. Lineage (NCBI taxonomy): Bacteria > Bacillati > Actinomycetota > Actinomycetes > Kitasatosporales > Streptomycetaceae > Streptomyces > Streptomyces sp. NPDC046939. Next base: position 100,396 of record NZ_JBEYWV010000028.1, on the reverse strand, counting down.
ACGGTGGGCGCGGTCGGCAGGCTCAGCGGCCCCTCGACCGAGACCCGGTACGTCGCGGCCTGTGCCGGGGAGGCGTAGCCGAGGTCCGTCGCGGAGAGCACGAACCGCAGCGTGTGCCCCTTCTGCGCCTGGTGGTCGATGGCCGGGAGCGTGAACGTGACGTCCTTGCCGGCGCCGCCCGCGTCCGTCACCCGTACCGGCGTGACGAGTTGGGAGGGCAGGACCTGGCGGGTGCCGCCCGGCCCGGCGTCGTAGACCTTCGCGAAGAGGACGGCGGTGCCGGTGGAGGACTTCACGTGGGCCGTGACCGTGGGCGAACCCGTGACGCGTACGGACTTCCTCAGCGGCGCCGAGTCGAACCGGGCGAACTGGCCCGGGAAGTCGAGCGCGAGTCCGACGCCGAGGGACGACGACAGCTGTGACGCGCTGCCGAGACCCGGCACGGCCGAGATCGACGGCGGGGCGCCGCCCGGCGGGTTCTGGAACGTCTCCGTGGCGGACTTCAGCGGAACCGACACCCGCTTCTCGCCGCGCAGGCCGGGGTATGTGTCGCCGCTCGCGCCGCGCAGGGTCGCCGCGCCGTCCGTGGAGTCGACGCCGCCGGTGCGGGTCACGCGGAACGCGGGCCCTGTGTCGACGTCCTCGTCCTTCAGATACCGGTCGAACCACGACGTCACGCGGCCGAGCGTACGGTCCGACTCCATGGCGCCGCCGTCGTGGCCGCCCGCGATCCAGTCGACGTCGACGGGGGCGCCGTTCGCCTTGATCCGCTTCGCCATCGCGTCGGCGTGGCTCAGCGGGAACAAGGAATCGGTCTGCCCCTGCGAGATGAGCGTGGGCACCTTGATGCGGTCGCCGACGGCCGACGGGCTGCGCGCCTCAAGCAGTTTGCGGGCTTCCGCGTCCGGCTCACCGGCGACGGCGACCCGCTGATACATGGCGCACAGCTTGTCCTCGAACCGGCCGCAGTGCAGTCCGGCCTCACTGGTGCGGGCGCCGATGTCGGCGGAGCCCGTGGTGAAGAAGATGCCGGTCCACAGCTTCTTGAAGACGCCGTCCGGGAACAGCGCGTCCGCCAGGTTCCAGTACGTGATGTGCGGGGCTATCGCGTCGACCCTCTTGTCGTACGCCGCCGCGAGCAGCGAGACCGCGCCGCCGTACGACGCGCCCGTGACGCCCACGCGCGGGTCGCCCGCCTTGTCGAGCCGCACCTCGGGCCGGGTCGCCAGCCAGTCGATCAGCCGCGACACATCGGCGACCTCGCCGCGCGGGTCGTTCAGCCCGATCTTGCCGGTCGATCCGCCGAAGCCGCGCGCGGACCAGGTCAGGACCGCGTACCCGTCCCGGGCCAGCTTCTCCGCCTCACCCCGCACGTCCTCCTTGCTGCCACCGAACCCGTGCGCGAGGAGCACCGCAGGCCGCTTCCCCTTCTCATCACCGGCCGTGAAGTAGGAGGTCCGGATCCGGACGTCCCCGCCCATCGGCATCGTCCGGTCCTGCCGGTGCACGGCCGGGCCGTCCCCGGCGCCCGTGGCCGCGGCGACGGACCAGGTCCCCGCCCCGACGAGCACGATCAGGGCCGCCACGACGGCACCCCACCCCCACGGCCTCCCGCGTACCCGCTCGCGCCATCCGCGCCCTGGGCGCCCTCGCAGCTCCATGACACCAACCGTAAGCGCCGCCACTGACAGTCACCGCACCCCCCGGTCGGAACCCGCGCCCCTCCCCCGGGAGTACGCGGCGCGACCCGCGTACCGCAGGCGTGGTACGACTTCACCCGGCCGTGATGATCCGTCAGCCCGTCACTCAGGAGACCCGCAACCCCCGGGTCAGGCCGCCGTCTCCTCGTCCTCCGGGATCGAGATCACCCAGCGTTCCGTCGGGCGGGGGCGCAGGTAGAGGGCCCAGTACGCCGTTGCCGCCGCTGTGATGCCGCCCGTCCACAGGAGGTAGGAAACCTCCTGCTGGGTGAGGACGTAGGCGAGGACCACGATGAGGAGGGCCGGGACCGCCGGCCACAGGGGCATGCGCCAGGCGGCGCGGTGGCGGTGGGTGCCGCGGCGGGCCAGGAGGGCGGCGATCGCGACGAGGATGTACATGCCGGTGACCGAGACGCCGGTGATGCCGTACAGGGTGTCCAGGTTGACGAAGCACAGCGCCGCGCCGGGCACGCCCACGACCAGTGTCGCGACCCACGGGGAGCCGAAGCGGCCGAGCCGGGAGAGGGCGCGGTTGACGGGGCGGGGCCACGCCTTGTCGCGGGCCGAGGCGAACAGGACGCGGGAGTTCTGGATGACCATGACGATGCCCGCGTTGATGATGGCGAGCGCGACGCACAGCGAGACGAACGTGCCGACCGCCGAGTTCGACCACGCCTGGACCATCGTGCCGATGTCGCCCGAGGTGAGCGCGGCGAGGTCCGGGGCGCCCATCGTGATCGCCACGACCGGGACCAGGATGATGACCGTGGAGATGGCGAGCGTGGCGAGGACCGTGCGGGAGACGGACGTACGGGGGTTCTCCAGCTCCTCGGAGAGGTAGACGGCCGTCGAGAAGCCCTGGGTCACGAAGAGGGCGATGGCCAGGCCGGAGACGATCAGCATCGCCGTCACCGTGTCGGGGTGGTTCGCTGAGCCGTCGGCGCCCGCCACCTGCAGGGAGACAAGGGAGCCCGCGCCGCGTTCGGCGTGGGCGAAGCCGAGGACCGCCACCACGGCCGCCGCGATGACCTCAAGGACCAGGAAGACGCCGGTGATCCAGGCGTTCGCGCGCAGGTCCAGGAGGCCCGCCAGCGTGGCCAGGAGCATCACCGCCGCGCCCGCCATCGACGGGTCCAGGTGGACCAGCGGGGCCAGGTAGTCCGCCGTGCCCATCGCGATCACCGGCGGCACGATCATCACGACGAGGAGGGACAGCACGAAGACGAGCCAGCCCGCCAGGCGGCCCGCGAGCGTGGAGACCATGGCGTACTCGCCGCCCGCGCTGGGGATGAGGGTGCCCAGCTCCGAGTAGCAGAACGCCACGCCGATACAGAGCAGCGAGCCGATCGCGATGGTGAGGGCCGTCGCCGTGCCCAGGCTGCCGAACAGGTCGGGGACCACGACGAACAGCGTCGACGCGGGCGTCACGCACGACAGCGTGAGCAGGGTGCCGCCGACGACGCCGATGGAACGCTTCAGCGCTTGGGGAGAGCCGAGGGCCTTGGACGCCGCAGCCGGGTCCGGGGCGGGGTCCGTCGCCGCAGGGGCGGCGGCGTCGGCGGTCGGTGGGCGAAGCGTGTCGGTCATCCGGTGGTTCCGATCGACTCGTGCGGCAGATGTTCGCGGGCGGGAGCGCTATCGCCTCCGAAAGGCTGGACGAGGGGGGTGTGCATCCGCTCCTGGCGCGTCATCGAACCCCGGACGTATCCGGAACGTCAACGCCCGTTTTCCTGCGGATTCCGTAGCCGCAAGGTCGGCCGATCACCGGCGCTTCTTCGGCTGTTCGGCATATCGGCCGAGTTCAATACACCGGCAGCGTCACATCGCCTTCGATTGCAAGGAGGCGTGCGCCAGGGGCCTTTGGCGTCCGGTTCATCCCCTACGTACGGGAACCGCAGCCCGGCTTCCGAACTTCGCCGAAAATAATGTGCCCCGGCCCGCCGGGAGGGACGGCGGGCCGGGGCACTCAGCCGGGTAGAAGGTTCCGCGCGCCTAGTGGTTGCGCGGGAAGCCCAGGTCGACGCCGGCGGGGGCGTCCGCCGGGTCCGGCCAGCGGGTCGTGACGACCTTGCCGCGCGTGTAGAAGTGCGTGCCGTCGTTGCCGTAGATGTGGTGGTCGCCGAAGAGGCTGTCCTTCCAGCCGCCGAAGGAGTGGTAGCCGACCGGCACCGGGATCGGGACGTTCACGCCGACCATGCCCGCCTCGACCTCCAGCTGGAAGCGGCGCGCGGCACCGCCGTCCCGGGTAAAGATCGCCGTGCCGTTGCCGTAGGGCGAGCTGTTGATGAGGGCGACACCCTCGTCGTACGTGTCCACGCGCAGGACGCACAGGACCGGGCCGAAGATCTCGTCCTGGTACGCCTTCGCCGACGTCGGTACGTGGTCGAGGAGGGAGAGGCCGATCCAGTGGCCGTTCTCGTGGCCCTCGACCGTGTAGCCGGTGCCGTCGAGGACGACCTCGCAGCCCTCGTCCGCCGCGCCCGCCACGTACGAGGCGACCTTGTCGCGGTGGGCGGCCGTGATCAGCGGGCCCATCTCGGACGCCGGGTCGTTGCCGGGCCCGATCTTGATCTTCTCGGCCCGGTCCTTGATCTTCGCGACCAGCTCGTCGGCGACGGAACCGACGGCCACGACCGCCGAGATCGCCATGCAGCGCTCGCCCGCCGAGCCGTACGCCGCCGAGACCGCCGCGTCCGCCGCCGCGTCGAGGTCGGCGTCGGGCAGCACCAGCATGTGGTTCTTGGCGCCGCCGAGCGCCTGGACGCGCTTGCCGTGGGCGGAGGCGGTGGTGTGGATGTGGCGGGCGATCGGCGTCGAGCCGACGAAGGAGACCGCCGCCACGTCCGGGTGTTCGAGCAGGCGGTCGACGGCCACCTTGTCGCCGTGCACGACGTTGAAGACGCCGTCCGGCAGGCCCGCCTCGGCGAGCAGCTCCGCGAGCTTGATCGACGCCGAGGGGTCCTTCTCCGACGGCTTCAGGACGAACGTGTTGCCGCACGCGATGGCGATCGGGAACATCCACATCGGCACCATCGCCGGGAAGTTGAACGGTGTGATGCCCGCGACGACGCCGACCGGCTGGCGGATCGACGCCACGTCCACCCGGTTCGCGACCTGCGTCGACAGCTCGCCCTTCAACTGCACGTTGATGCCGCAGGCGAGGTCCACGATCTCCAGGCCGCGCGCGACCTCGCCGAGCGCGTCCGAGTGCACCTTGCCGTGCTCGGCCGTGATCAGCTCGGCGATCGCGTCCCGGTTGGCGTCGAGCAGCGCCCGGAACCGGAACAGGATCTCCGTCCGCTTGGCCAGCGACGACGTGCCCCAGCTCGCGAACGCCTCCTTCGCCGCCGCGACCGCCGCGTCCACCTCCTCGACGCTCGCGAAGTCGACGCGCGTCGTGACCGCGCCCGTCGCCGGGTCCGTCACCGGGCCGTGGTTGCCCGAGACGCCCTCGACGGTCTTGCCGCCGATCCAGTGGTGGACGGACTTCGTGTCAGACATGGGCAACTCCTGTTACGTCCTGGTACGTCTCGGCTCGGACCGGTGTGTCCCGGCTCAGAGGTGGTGGCGCCGGGCGGTGGCGTGCCTCTCGTACTCCTCGCGGGCCTCGGCCGCCGACGGTGTCGCCTCGGCGTCCGCCGTCTCGGCCACGGGCACATCCCACCACGCCTGCGCCGGGGGCGGGCCCGACACTGTGTCTGCCGTTTCTGTCTCCACATAGACACATGTGGGGCGGGTCGCCCGGCGCGCCTCGGCGAGCGCCGCGCGCAGCTCCTCCACCGTCCTCGCCCGCAGTACGTCCATGCCGAGGCTCGCCGCGTTCGCCGCGAGGTCCACGGGGAGCGGCGGTCCCTTGTACGGGCGGCCGTCCGCGTCCGGGAGGCGGTACTGGGTGGCGAAGCCCTCCGCGCCGACCGATGCCGAGAGCCCGCCGATCGAGGCGTAGCCGTGGTTCTGCAGCAGCACCATCTTGATCGGCACGTTCTCCTGCACCGCCGTCACGATCTCCGTCGGCAGCATCAGGTACGTGCCGTCGCCGACCAGCGCCCACACGGGGCGGCCGGGCGCGGCAAGGGACACGCCGATCGCGGCCGGGATCTCGTAGCCCATGCAGGAGTAGCCGTACTCGACGTGGTACTGGTCGCGTGAGCGCGTGCGCCAGAGTTTGTGCAGGTCGCCGGGGAGGGAGCCGGCCGCGTTGATGAGGATGTCGTCCTCGGACACGAGGGCGTCGAGGGCCCCGAGGACCTGGGTCTGGGTGGGGCGGGCGTCGGCCTCCCCGTCCTTGGACGCGGTCGCGGTCGCGGTCGCGGTGAAGCTGGTGGTGACGCGGTCCTCCCAGGCGTGCTTGGCGTTCGTGTACGCCTCTACGTGGGCCGGGTCCGCGGAGTAGTCCCCGAGCGCCTCCGTCAGTGCGGTCAGCGCCTCCCGGGCGTCCGCCACGACCGGCTGCGCGGCGAGCTTGTGCGCGTCGAACGGAGCGATGTTCAGGTTCAGGAAGCGGACGCCGGGGCGCGAGAAGAGGGTGGCGGACGCCGTGGTGAAGTCCGTGTAGCGCGTGCCCACGCCGATGATCAGGTCCGCTGTCCTGGCCAGCTCGTTCGCCGTGGCCGTGCCGGTGTGGCCGATGCCGCCCACGTCCGCCGGGTGGTCGTGGCGCAAGGAGCCCTTGCCCGCCTGCGTCGACGCCACGGGGACGCGGGTCGCGTCCGCGAACGCTCTGAGCGCGTCCTCGGCCGCGCTGTGGTGGACGCCGCCGCCCGCGACGAGAAGCGGGCGTTCCGAGGCGCGCACCGCTTGGGCCGCCGCGGCGATCCGCGCCGGTTCCGGGGGCGGGCGGCGGATCGTCCAGGTGCGCTCCGCGAAGAAGTCGTCCGGCCAGTCGTACGCCTCCGCCTGCACGTCCTGCGGCAGCGCCAGCGTCACCGCGCCCGTGTCCACCGGGTCCGTGAGCACGCGCATCGCTTGCAACGCCGCTGGGATCAACTGCTCGGGCCGGGTGATCCGGTCGAAGTACTTCGACACCGGGCGCAGGCAGTCGTTGACCGACACGTCGCCCGCGTACGGCGTCTCCAGCTGCTGCAGCACCGGGTCCGCCGGGCGGGTCGCGAACACGTCGCCGGGGAGCAGCAGTACGGGGAGGTGGTTGATTGTGGCCAGGGCGGCGCCGGTGACCATGTTCGTCGCGCCCGGGCCGATCGACGTGGTGACCGCGTGGGTCGACAGCCGGTTGCTCTGCCGCGCGAACCCGACCGCCGCGTGCACCATCGCCTGCTCGTTGCGGCCCTGGTGGAACGGCATGTCCCCGCCGTACTGCACCAGGGCCTGCCCCAGCCCCGCCACGTTGCCGTGCCCGAAGATGCCCCAGGTCGCGGAGATCAGGCGGTGCCGGGTGCCGTCGCGGTCCGTGTACTGGCGGGTGAGGAAGCGGATGAGGGCTTGGGCGGTGGTGAGGCGGGTGGTCCGTGCGGGGTTTGTGTGAGCCGGGTTTGTATGGGCCGGGTTCGTGTGAGCCGGGTCGTTCTCTGTCGGCGTTGTTCTCGTCGGGCGGGGTGTCATCGGTAGCCCTCCGTCGCGTGGTCCGGGTGGAAGGTGATTTTCCAGTCCCTCGTGCCGCCCGGGCCCGCCATCACGTTCAGGTAGTACATCGTGTGGCCCGGCTGGGCGATCGACGGGCCGTGCCAGCCGTCCGGGACCAGGACCGCGTCGCCGGTGCGGACCTCGGCGAGGAGGTCGGTGCCGCCCGGACGGGACGGGGAGACGCGCTGATATCCGTAGCCGGGGATGCCCGTGGCGGGGTGCGGGGCGATCTCGTAGTAGTAGATCTCGTCGAGGCGGGTCTCCGTGCCGGGCCTGTGCTCGTCGTGCTTGTGCGGGGGGTACGAGGACCAGTTGCCGCCCGGGGTGATCACCTCGACCGCGATCAACTGGTCGCAGTCGAAGGTGTCCGCGGCGGCGAAGTTGCGGACCGTCCGGGCGCTGATGCCCGCGCCCCGTTCCTCGATCGGTACCTCCGGCGCGGGGCCGTGACGGGCGGGGAGTCGGCGCCCGCACTTCGCTCCTGCCAGGGCGAAGCGGCCTCCCGCACCGGAGGCGATCTCTGCGCGGGTGTCGCGCGGGACGTAGGCGAAGTCGCTCGCGCCGCTGAACACGTCCTTCCTGCCCGCGAGTTCGATCATCCGCCCGTCCGCCGTCACCGAGCAACCGCCCGTCAGCGGCAGCACGATCCATTCACTCTCACCGGTGTCGAAGGCGTGTGTGGTGCCGGGCGCCAGTTCGAGGATGCGGAGTGCTGGGCGGGACCAGGTGGGCAGGCCCGTCCTGTCCGGGTCGACGGCCAGCGCGTACGGGCCGTCGGACGCGGTCCCGTTCCGCAGGTACGTGTTCGTCATCTCCGCGCTCTCCCATTTCTCGGGGCGAAGTCGTCCCGGACCATGCGGTGTTGTTCCCTCCGTGACGGATGAACCTCGGCGACCTCGTGAGCCTCCCGCCAGATCTAGCCTGTGCCACAGCCCCTGTCAACGTTTTGTCCAGACATTCGGACCAGCCTTGTCGCGGTCGCGCCTCACATGTGTCCGCGCGTCCTACGCGGGGCTACCTCAGGTCGTGCGGCGTGTAGCAATATCGGTGGATGAGTTCTCGCACCACGAGTTCCTCACCGTCAGACGTCCCGCCCGGCGCCCGGCCCGTCGTCCGGCCCGTCCGCAGCCCGGACGGCACCTGGGAGACCGCGTCCGCCCAGCCGCATCCACGGCTGCGCCCCGGCGTCATCGGCTATCGCGGCTTCCGTCTCGCCTTCCCCGGGCCGCGCGCCCGCCTGGAGGCGCCGATCGGCGCGGTGACGCTGATGCTCGGCTTCGAGGGGTCCGTACGCATCACCGAGGCGACCGGCGGCTGGGTCGGGGTGCGCGAGGGCAAGGGCGGCGGTGCCCGGCCCGCCGGGCTGCGCACGGTCGAGCTGTCCACCGTGCTGTCCGGGATGACGACCACGCCCGTACTCGGTGAGCACGACGGGCGCCTCGCCGGGATCGAGGTGCTGCTGACCCCGTGGGCCGCCTTCACGCTCTTCCGCAACCCCCTGCACGAACTGACCGGCTGGCGGATGCACCCGGACGAGCTGGGCTCCCTTCCCGCCACGGCGGCCTGCGACGACCTCGCGCAGCGGCTCGGCGAACTGCCGTCCTGGCGCGCCCGGTTCCAGTTGCTCGACGAGACGCTCGGGCACTGGCTGGCATCCGGGCCGCGGTGCGCGAGCGGCACGGTGCACGCCTGGTACGCGCTGACACACAGCGGCGGCTCCGCGCCCGTCGCGCAGATCGCCGAGCAGGTGGGCTGGGGCGTACGGCACCTGGAGAACCGTTTCCGGGAACAGATCGGCCTGACCCCGAAGGCCGCCGCCCGGGTGCTGCGGTTGCAACGGGCCAGGCGGCTGCTGTGCGCCGGCAGCACCCAGGCCGAGACTGCCGCGGCCTGCGGCTACTACGACCAGGCGCATCTGAGCGGCGAGTTCAAGGCGATGACCGGGTGCACGCCCCGCGAGTTCGCCCTCGCGCGCGGCCCCCGCACCGACCCGGGCGGACCGCCCGCCACGGACCGCCTCGCCGGCGAGGCGACCAGCCTCGTCCTGCGCCGGACCGGCCCCGCCAGTACGCATTTCTCCAAGACCCCCGATCCGTGCTGACGGCACCCTTATGCCTTCGGGCCACGCACCCGGGGGGATGCGGGGGACGGTGGGCCGGGCCAGATGCGGGGGGCCCGGCCCACCGGTATAACCAGGCGCGGCCTGCGGGGTGAACGGGGGCTTGCCTTCTGCTCCGTACAGCGCGGAGCTATCTCCTCTCCCGGTCGGCGGCCGAATATGCCTCCGCCGGGCGCCCCGATTGCTTCAGTCCCGTAACAAACGCCCCACTCCTGCCACACATGTCCGCCCTACGCAGGTTCTGCGTCACAGGAGTCCCACAGGCCCTCCCTTCACCTCAAGGCACATCGTTCTCGGGTCGAAGGTGGGTGATCGTCGGCGGCCACCCCCGCGCCGCCGTCGCGACACCTGTCAGGGAGGAGCCACTGATGACCGACCGCAGGCTCTGGTCGTACAAGGAGATCGCCGCGCACATCCGGGTCCAGCCCGACACCGTCCGCTCCTACCGCAAGCACGGTCTGCTGCCACCCCCCGACCATGTGGAGAACGGCAAGCCCTACTGGTACGCCGACACCGTCCGCGCCTGGGTGGCCGCGCGCCCACGCAACCGCGACCGTTCGAGAGAGTGACGTCCCATAAGGAATACGGGGGGCGCCTTCGGGCGCCCCCCGCTTTCGCTTGCTTGGCTAATACCCCCTAGGGGTATACAGTCGGTGGGGTCAGCGTGGGTCAGGAGGCGTCGGGGTACCCGGCCTCCCCACCCCGGCCTTCCAGCTAGGAGAACGACATGAGCGCGCAGACCGAACTCCACCAGATCGGCGCGGACGACACGGCCGCCACCCCCTCGGCGGGTTCCTGCTGCGGTGGCGCCTGCCACGGCGAGGCCGCCACGCCGGCCGCCGAGGGCGCCGTCACCACCGTCTACGAGGTCAAGGGCATGACCTGCGGCCACTGCGAGGGCGCGGTCGCCGGTGAGATCGGTGAGCTGGACGGCGTCTCCTCCGTGCAGGCGGTCGCCGCCACCGGGCAGGTCACCGTGGTCTCCGCGGCCCCGCTCGACGAGGAGGCCGTCCGCGCCGCCGTCGACGAGGCCGGCTACGAGCTCGTCGGCAAGGCCTGACAGCGGACCGACCCGGACCGGGCCGGACCCCGGCGGACCGGCCCGGCCGCCGTACCCTCGACAGCACCATGACGGACACGCCCCACACCGACATCGACCTCGCCATCGGCGGCATGACCTGCGCCGCCTGCTCCGCCCGCATCGAGAAGAAGCTCAACCGGCTCGACGGCGTGACGGCGACGGTCAACCTGGCCACGGAGAAGGCGAAGGTCTCCTACGCCCCCGGCGCCGACATCACCGAGCAGCTCCTGATCGACACGGTCACCAAGCTCGGCTACACCGCCGAACCCATCCGCAAGGCCGCGACGGAGCCACCCGGGGGCGCGAACAGCGACGACACACCGTCAGCCGACAACGCGGCCGAGACGGTCACGGCGAGTGGCATCCCGGTCGGCCAGCGCCTGAGAATCTCCGCCTGGCTGACGATCCCGGTCGTCCTCATGGCCATGATCCCCGCCCTCCAGTTCGACAACTGGCAGTGGCTCTCCCTGACGCTGGCCGCCCCGGTCGTCGTCTGGGGCGGACTCCCCTTCCACCGCGCCGCCTGGACGAACCTGCGCCACGGCGCCGCGACCATGGACACGCTCGTCTCCCTCGGCACGCTCGCCGCGTTCGGCTGGTCGCTGTGGGCGCTGTTCCTCGGGGACGCGGGGATGCCGGGGATGCGGCACGGGTTCACGTTCGTCACCGAGGGCGCCGACGCGTCCTCCACCATCTATCTGGAGGTGGCGTCGGGCGTCGTCACGTTCATCCTCGTCGGCCGGTATCTGGAGGCGCGGGCCCGGCGCAGTGCGGGTGCCGCGCTGCGGGCGCTGCTCGATCTCGGCGCGAAGGACGTCGCCCTGCTCGGGGCGGACGGCGCCGAGGTGCGGGTGCCCGCGGACCGCCTCGCGCCGGGCGACCGGTTCGTCGTACGGCCCGGAGAGAAGATCGCCACGGACGGCACGGTCGTCGAGGGTGCGAGCGCCGTCGATGTCTCTCTGCTCACCGGGGAGTCGGCCCCCGTGGACGTGGGGGTGGGGGACCCGGTGACCGGGGCGACCGTCAACGCCGGGGGACGGATCGTCGTCGAGGCGACCCGGGTCGGGGCCGACACACGGCTCGCGCACATGGCGCGGCTCGTGGAGGACGCGCAGACCGGCAAGGCGGAGGTGCAGCGGCTCGCCGACCGGGTCTCGGCCGTCTTCGTGCCCGTCGTCGTGGCGATCGCCCTGCTGACGCTCGTCGTGCGGCTGACCGTGACCGGCGAGGTCACCGCCGCCTTCAGTTCGGCCGTCGCCGTGCTGATCATCGCCTGCCCGTGCGCCCTGGGGCTCGCCACGCCGACCGCGCTCATGGTCGGCACGGGGCGCGGCGCCCAGCTCGGCATCCTCATCAAGGGCCCGGAAGTGCTTGAGAGCACCCGCAAGGTCGACACGATCGTCCTGGACAAGACCGGCACCGTCACCACCGGGCGGATGTCGCTGCTCGCCGTTCATCCTGCCGAGGGCGTCGAGGAGAAGGAGCTGCTGCGGCTCGCCGGCGCCGTCGAGCACGCCTCCGAGCATCCGGTGGGGCGGGCCGTCGCCGCGGGCGCCGTCAACCGTGCGGGTGACCTGCCGCCCGTGGAGGGCTTCCGCGGGGTTCCCGGGCTCGGGGTGCGCGGCAGCGTCGAGAGGCACGTCGTCCTCGTAGGGCGTGAGCGGCTGCTCGCCGAGTCGCGGATCGCCGTGCCGGACGCGCTCGGCGCGGCGCTGCGGGGCGCCGAGGCGGAGGGTGCGACGGCCGTCCTGGTCGCCTGGGACGGGGTGGCACGCGGTGTCCTGACCGTGGCCGACACCGTCAAGGAGACGAGTGCGCGGGCCGTCGCCGAGCTGCGGGCGCTGGGGCTCACCCCGGTGCTGCTCACCGGGGACAACCGGGCCGCCGCCGAGGCCGTCGCGCGGACGGTCGGGATCGCGCCCGGCGATGTGATCGCCGAGGTGCTGCCGGAGGAGAAGGTCGAGGCGGTCCGGAAGCTGCGCGGCGAGGGGCGCGGGGTCGCCATGGTGGGCGACGGGGTGAACGACGCGGCCGCGCTCGCCGCCGCCGACCTGGGTCTCGCCATGGGGACGGGTACGGACGCGGCGATCGAGGCGGGCGACCTGACGCTCGTACGGGGTGATCTTCGGGTGGCGGCCGACGCGATCCGGCTCTCGCGGCGGACCCTCGCCACGATCAGGGGCAACCTCTTCTGGGCCTTCGGCTACAACTGTGCCGCGCTGCCGCTGGCCGCCGCCGGACTGCTCAATCCGATGATCGCGGGGGCCGCGATGGCCTTCTCCTCGGTCTTTGTGGTCACAAATAGTCTTCGACTTCGGAGATTCACTTAGGAAGACCTGGACCTCCACACAATCCACACGGCACAATTGCAGCGTTCTCACGCGTGAGGTTCGTATCGACATATCGGACCTCTTGCGTACACACGGGATATAAGCAAGAGACGTAGATCACAACGATGAGAACGTAACCCTTTGCTGGTCCCGTGAGTCTAAGGAGGCGATGCAGGAACGTCTTGGGGGGCGTTCCGGCATCGACGGGACCGTCTTGGGGGACGGGACCGACTGCGTTGGCCGGGGCACGTGCACCGGGGAGCTTGAGCGGCCCACCCGTGCGTACGTGTTCCGGCGGCCACCGCGGCCGACGCAGACACACAGACCCCCGGCCGGATCCCGTGGGGGGAATCCGAACCGGGAAAAGGAGAGCGCCCCGACTGTCGACCCGTGGGGGGATCGACAGGGGGGCGCTCTCCGCTGTCCGCTGCTGCTGTCCGCTCTTGCTGCCCGAGGGCCCGCGGACAGCCGCGGGCCCGAGGTGCCTCGGGTGAGGCTCAGCGCTCCTCGACGGGGACGAAGTCCCGCTCGACGACGCCGGTGTAGATCTGGCGCGGGCGGCCGATGCGCGAACCCGGCTCCTTGATCATTTCCTGCCACTGGGCGATCCAGCCCGGCAGGCGGCCGAGGGCGAACAGGACCGTGAACATCTCGGTCGGGAAGCCCATGGCCCGGTAGATCAGACCGGTGTAGAAGTCGACGTTCGGGTAGAGCTTGCGCTCGACGAAGTAGTCGTCGGCCAGCGCGTGCTCCTCCAGCTTCAGCGCGATGTCGAGCAGCTCGTCGGACTTGCCGAGCGCCGAGAGGACGTCGTGCGCCGCCGCCTTGATGATCTTCGCCCGGGGGTCGAAGTTCTTGTAGACGCGGTGCCCGAAGCCCATGAGCTTCACGCCGTCTTCCTTGTTCTTCACCTTGCGGATGAAGGTGTCGACGTCGCCGCCGGCGGCCTGGATGCCCTCCAGCATCTCCAGGACCGACTGGTTGGCGCCGCCGTGCAGCGGGCCCCACAGCGCCGAGATGCCCGCCGAGATCGACGCGAACATGTTGGCCTGCGAGGAGCCGACCAGACGCACGGTCGACGTCGAGCAGTTCTGCTCGTGGTCCGCGTGCAGGATGAGCAGCTTGTCCAGCGCCGAGACGACGACCGGGTCCAGCTCGTACTCCTGGGCCGGCACGGAGAACGTCATGCGCAGGAAGTTCTCGACGTAGCCGAGGTCGTTGCGCGGGTAGACGACCGGGTGGCCCTGCGACTTCTTGTACGCGTAGGCGGCGATCGTCGGAAGCTTGGCGAGCAGGCGGATCGTCGAGAGGTTGCGCTGCGTCTCGTCGAAGGGGTTGTGGCTGTCCTGGTAGAACGTGGACAGCGCGGAGACCACCGACGACAGCATGGCCATCGGGTGGGCGTCGCGCGGGAACCCGTCGTAGAACCGCTTGACGTCCTCGTGCAGCAGGGTGTGCTGCGTGATCTCGTTCTTGAAGGTGGAGAGCTCGTCGACGGTGGGGAGCTCGCCGTTGATCAGCAGGTACGCCACCTCGGTGAAGGTGGAGCGCTCGGCCAGCTGCTCGATCGGGTAGCCGCGGTAGCGCAGGATGCCCTGCTCGCCGTCCAGGTAGGTGATCGCGGATTTGTAGGCGGCCGTGTTGCCGTATCCGCTGTCGAGGGTCACCAGTCCTGTCTGGGCCCGGAGCTTCCCGATGTCGAAGCCCTTGTCGCCGACGGTGCTGTCGATCACCGGGTAGGTGTACTCGCCATCGCCGTACCGCAGTACTACAGAGTTGTCGCTCACGTCTCGTCCCTCACCGACGTAGTGCCTCTTCTTCGAGGTGCCCTGACTGTCTCTACCATCCCCCACTTGGCCCAGCAGAGTGCACTCGGGGTCGTCCATTGGGTTCATCGACGGCACTGAGTGCCGCCAACCTGCTCATCCTGCCCCCTTCGCCCTGGTTCCGGAAGTGCTCTGTGACCTTCACGACGAATTTGATCGATCAAAATTCTTGATGCCGTGCGCCTGACAGCCGGAAATCGAGTGCGGTACAGCGTCTGCCTGCCGAAACCGTGCGCACCGCCTGCCCTAGAGCCTTGCGTGAACCGACGAGAACCACCAGCTTCTTCGCACGGGTCACCGCCGTGTAGAGGAGGTTCCGCTGGAGCATCATCCAGGCGCCGGTGGTGACCGGGATCACGACACACGGGTACTCGCTGCCCTGCGAACGGTGGATCGTGACCGCGTACGCGTGCGTCAGCTCGTCCAGCTCGTCGAAGTCGTACGGCACCTCCTCGTCCTCGTCCGTCAGGACCGTCAGCCGCTGCTCGTCGGCGTCGAGGGCGGTGACGACGCCGACCGTGCCGTTGAAGACGCCGTTGGCGCCCTTCTCGTAGTTGTTCCGGATCTGAGTGACTTTGTCACCCACGCGGAAGACCCGGCCGCCGAACCGCTTCTCGGGCAGCTCCGGACGGCCCGGGGTGATCATCTGCTGGAGCAGCCCGTTGAGCGTGCCCGCGCCCGCCGGGCCGCGGTGCATCGGGGCGAGCACCTGCACGTCGCGGCGCGGGTCGAGGCCGAATTTGGCGGGGATGCGCCGCGCGGCGACGTCGACGGTGAGCCGCCCGGCCTCCTCCGTGTCCTCTTCGACGAAGAGAAAGAAGTCCTTGAGCCCCTGAGTGAGCGGCGGGGTGCCCGCATTGATCCGGTGGGCGTTGGTGACGACGCCGGACTCCTGCGCCTGCCGGAAGATCCGGGTCAGGCGCACGGCGGGGACGGGGCTGCCCTCGGCCAGCATGTCGCGCAGCACCTCGCCCGCGCCGACGCTCGGCAACTGGTCCACGTCACCGACGAAGAGCAGATGGGCGCCGGGCGGGACCGCCTTGACCAGCTTGTTGGCGAGGAGCAGATCGAGCATGGACGCCTCGTCGACCACGACCAGATCGGCGTCGAGCGGCCGGTCCTTGTCGTACGCGGCGTCGCCGCCCGGCTTCAGCTCCAGGAGGCGGTGGACCGTGGAGGCGTCGGCGCCGGTCAGCTCGGCGAGGCGCTTGGCGGCCCGCCCCGTCGGTGCGGCGAGCACCACCTTCGCCTTCTTGGCGCGGGCCAGCTCGACGATGGACCGCACGGTGAACGACTTTCCGCAGCCGGGCCCGCCGGTCAGCACCGCGACCTTGCGGGTCAGCGCCAGCTTGACGGCCTCCTCCTGCTCGGGGGCGAGGTCGGCCCCCGTACGGCCGGCGAGCCACGCCAGGGCCTTGTCCCAGACCACGTCCTGGAAGGCGGGCATCCGGTCCTGCTCGGTGCGCAGGAGCCGGTTGAGCTGGGCGGAGAGGGAGACTTCCGCGCGGTGGAAAGGGACGAGGTAGATCGCGGTGACCGGCTCGCCGTGCTCGCCGGGCACCTGTTCCCGTACGACGCCGGGCTCGCCGGAGTCCTCGTCCGGGAGCGCCAGCTCGGCCAGGCACTCGATGACGAGGCCGGTGTCGACCTGGAGCAGCTTGACGGCGTCGGCGATCAGCCGCTCCTCGGGCAGGAAGCAGTGCCCTTGGTCGGTGGACTGCGACAAGGCGTACTGGAGCCCGGCTTTGACACGCTCGGGGCTGTCGTGCGGGATGCCGACGGACTGGGCGATGCGGTCGGCGGTGAGGAAGCCGATGCCCCACACGTCGGAGGCGAGGCGGTACGGCTGGTTCTTCACGACGCCGATCGACGCGTCCCCGTACTTCTTGTAGATGCGCACGGCGATGGAGGTGGACACCCCGACGCTCTGGAGAAAGACCATCACCTCCTTGATCGCCTTCTGCTCCTCCCAGGCGTCGGCGATCTTCTTGGTGCGCTTGGGGCCCAGGCCCGGCACCTCGATGAGCCGCTTCGGCTCCTTCTCGATGATGTCGAGCGTGTCCAGGCCGAAGTGCTGGGTGATGCGGTCGGCGAAGACGGGACCGATGCCCTTGACCAGTCCTGACCCGAGGTAGCGGCGGATGCCCTGGATGGTGGCGGGCAGGACGGTCGTGTAGTTCTCCACGGTGAACTGCTTGCCGTACTGGGGGTGCGAGCCCCAGCGCCCCTCCATCCGCAACGACTCCCCCGCCTGCGCGCCGAGCAGCGAACCGACGACGGTCAGCAGATCGCCGCCGCCTCTGCCGGTGTCGACGCGGGCGACGGTGTAACCCGTCTCTTCGTTCGCGTACGTGACGCGCTCGAGAACCCCTTCTAGTACCGCCATGGGCCGGGCGCCGCCCTGGCCACCCTGCGCCTGCTGCTTCGCCATGATCCGACGGTATCGGTGGGGTACGACAACGGGGCACCGGGCGGGTTTTTTCGGGGGCGGCCTAGGGTGCGGGGATGGGTGAGACGAGCGGGTCCGGGGTGACGGGCGGGGGGCCGGTGCCGGTGCCGGTGCCGGTGAGTGTGCGGCGGTTGCTGCCCGATCTGTTGACGGCGGTGGCGCCTGTGGTGGGTGAGCGGGTGGTGGGGGTGTGGCTGTACGGGTCAGCGGTCACGGGGGCGTTCGAGCGGGGGGTGAGCGATGTGGACGTGCTGGTGGGGGTGCAGGGCTCCGAACTCGGTTTTGGTGTCGGCGAGTTGCGGGGTGTCGAGTCGCGGGTCTTGCGGGCACACCCGGCGTTCCGGGACCGGCTGGACCTGACGTTCGCGCCGACGGCCGCGCTGGCGGGCGGCTTGCTCGACCCCCTCCTGATCCTCTCCCCCGGCGAACCTCCCCACCACGCGCGCGTGCTGCCCCGCTGGGCACTGACCCGGACGCTGGTCCGCGAGACGGGCCTGACACTGGCGGGCCGCCCGGCAAGGGAGGCGCTGGCCGCGGCCGACCCGGGGGAACTGCGGACGGCCCTGATCGACACCGTCGCGGGGTTGCGGGACTGGGCGCCGCAGGTACGGCACCGGGGCGGCCACGCGTACGTGATCCTGACGGCGTGCCGGGCTCTACGGGCGCTGACGACGGGCGAGTTGGCGGACAAGGCGCAGGCGGCGCAATGGACGGCCGAACGCTGGCCCCGCTTCCGGCCGCTCCTGGAGGCGGCGCTGGCGTGGCGCAGAACGCAGGCGGTACGGGACGAGACGCCGGTCCCGGGGGAACTGGTGGTGCTGCGGGCCGAGTTGCTGGACTTGGTGGCGGCGACGGCGGGCGCGGCGCAGGCGGGGCCGACCGGGCAAGTGGGTAACTGAGGTCTGCGGCCATCCGGGGGCACGGGCCGATGACACGGGGGCCGGACGCGGCGTAAGCCCGATACGTCAAGGGCCGGTCAACTCCCACCCTGGAGCGGGCATGGTTCACGGCACCCAGGTGGCGTGCTCCATCGCACGGCTCCCGTGCCACCGCCAAAGCGGAGCCGACCGACAGAGCCCCTGGCAGGACTCGAACCTGCGGCCAAGACGCCGGTGTACCGCGAACCAAGATCACAAAAAGCCCCATATACAGGGCTGACTTACCTCGTCGCGACGCGCACCGTTGCCGTAGCGAGGCTGGGTATTGGTGTCACCACATTGGAACTCCTGTCGATCGACAGGGTGTAGGGCGTTGAAGCGACCACTTGGGTACTGACCCCGGCCCTCATACGCAGAACTCTGGTGGAACCACAGGACGCGGGAGGTCTGATGGCCAGTCACTGGGGCCGCAACAACCCCGAGCATTTACCGATTGATCGGGATCTCGTAGACGATCTCGCAAAGCGCTGTCGGCACCACGATGTCCGCCGTCTCGACCGGGCGTCCCTGGTCGCTGTAGTAGGTCCGCCGGATGTGGCTCACCAGTGCGGCCTTCTGGATGCCCAGCAGCGACGCCTCCTCGGCCGTTGCTGTGCGTGGCTCCGGCTGCTCCACCGCGTGGCTGATCGTGACCCCGATCGCCGCCATCCGGTTCACGACTCCCGCTCCCGCGTGCGGCCCGCCCTCGGGGAGAACGACGAGGGTGCCGCCGGTGAGGTCGTACGGTTCCCAACTCGTCGACAACTGAACCGGCTTGCCGTCGGCCAGGAACTCGTACGTGGTGCGGACGCACAGGTCTCCCTCGGCAAGACCGAGCCGGGCAGCGATGTCCGCCGGTGCCGGCACCTTCGCGTCGGTCCGGCTCTCCCAGTCACCATGCCTGCCGACAGCCTGCATGTCGGCACGGAACGACGGCCCTCCGGGCTGCTCGCGAGCCGACGACCGGACGACCCGCACCCGCCGCCGAGGCTCCGCCACGTAAGTGCCGGAGCCCGCACGCCCCTCAAGCACCCCCTGGGAGATCAACAGCTCCTGTGCCCGCCGGACCACGTTCTCCCCGACCCCGCACTCCTGCCCGATCTGCGCGCGGGAGGGCAGGCGGTCGCCGGGCTCCCACACGCGCTCAGCGATCCGCTGCCGCAGTTCGTCGGCGATGCGGAGGTAGGGCGGCCGCTCAGGCATGTGGCAAATCCAGTCCACTAGATCTAATCCAGTAAACACAGATTCGGGATCGAGGAGTTACGGCTGTCGAGGCGCGGATCCTTCGGGCGCGCCCTGGATTCCGGGATCGGCTCGACCTGGCCACGGCGGAACTGGCAGACAAGGCGCAGGCGGCGCAGTGGACGGCTGAACGCTGGTCCGTTTCCGGCCCTTCCGGGAGGCTGCGCCGACGTGGCGCAGGACGCAAGCGGCGCGGGGCAGACGGAGCGCCCGTGTGGTGGGGAAAGTGGCGAACCTTCTCGGTGTAGCGGCGGTCACTCGACTCGCCGACCGCGTCGGGCTCAGACCTTGATGACGGTGACACGCGCCCCGCACAGGGCGGCGAGATCGTCGGGGTCCGAGGTCAGGATGGTGGCGGGTCCGGGGGCAGCCAGGGCAGTGGCGCCGAGTATGGCGTCAATGGCGTACTTGTGCCCTTGCAGCCCTACGTCTGCCAGGAGTTCGGCGGCTCGGCGGGCGATCGGTTCGGTCACCGGCTCGACGATCAGGCGGGACAGCGTCCATTTCAGAGCCGGCCGGTTGATGTGGGGATGGACCACCTCTACGAGAGTGGCGGCGGAGGTGATCACACGGAGGTCATCGGCGCGGGCCAGGGCGAGCCACGCCGTGACCGCCCGGTCGCGCATGACGGCCTTGGCCAGCCCCTCGCTGTCCAGGACGAGGGTGCCACCGGGGGCCGCGGGTGGGCGGTTCATGCGGCGTCGGCCCCGCTGCGATCCTGCTCCTGCCGTGCCTGGTGAAGCTGATCGCGCAGCGCCTGGATCTCGTCGTCCGTGATGGTTCCGTGTTCGGCTTCGGCGACCTGGATGAGTTCGTTGAGGTTGTCGCGCTCGATCTGGCGGGCGACGGCCGCAGCAACGTAGGCGGAAAGGCCGGAGGGGCCGCTGCGGGACCGGGCGGCTTCCGCGATGTCGCGTGGCATCGTGATCGAGTACTTGCCAGTAGGCTCGCTCATGCCACCTACCCTACCGCGCATCCTCCTCCAGGCACATGGCTTGTCGCAGCACAAGCTCTCCTGGACGCGGCCTGACGAAGGCGCCCGTTCGGGGCGTGGTGTGGATCACATCCTCACCCCGATGATTTCCGCGCAGGCCGCTGGTCATACCCGGTGACACCATCCGCACCCCGGACGACAGGAACGCCGCCATGACCGCCACCACCAAGGGCCCTGCCAGCTACTTCCCCTCCATCGAGAAGAAGTACGGGCAGCCCGTCTCGTACTGGCAGGAGATCATTCGGGCCTCCCCGCTCACCAAGCACATGGAGCTGGTCAACTGGCTCAAGGCCGAGCACGGGCTCGGGCACGGGCATGCCAATGCGCTGGTCGCGTACACGCTCGCGGAGGGGCGGGGCAAGTAACACCCCGAGCGGTCAGATGCCGCCCATCGGCTTCATGTCGACCTTCACCGGCGTGCCCCACACCCGCACGACCTCGTAGTCCGTGAACTCGTGCACCAGGCGGTACGCCATCGCCGCGTCCGGGCGGCGGCGCTGGGCCGCCAGGTAGAGGTCCGCCTCGCGGCGGTCGTGGCGCGGGGTGCCGCACAACTGCCAGACCTGGCCGTTCCACATCTCCGGGATCCAGCGCTGCTGGGGCTGGGGGCGGTCCTCGCGGGTGCCGTAGCGGGACATCACCGGCTGCTCGTCGGCGCGGCGGGGGGCAGGGCCGCCGCCGTACTCCGCGCGGCGCGCCTGGCGGCGGCGTGTCTCGCAGAGCAGGCACAGGTCGGGCGCCGACTCGTCGACCGCGCCCTGCGGGTGCTCGGGGCAGCGGGTCGTCGGCGCCGAACCCGTGACCGTGTCGTCGAGCAGTTCGAGCGCCCTCTTCACGTCACCGCGCACCTCGTGCAGCTTGGCGTCCGAGGTGTCGCCGGTCAGCGCTTCCCCGTGCTCCCCGAGCAGGCGCAGGGCGCGGCCGAGTGCGGTGAGCTGCGCGTGGTTCACGGTCCTGGTCTCCGTTCGTAGCAGGGTCTCGTACCTCTCAACCCCTTCCCCCAGCCTCGCATGCCCCACTGACAGCGTGGCCCACTGACAGCGAGCCCCGCGCCACCGTCGCCCGGTCACGATCCGGTCACGACAACCGGAATCCCTCTTGCCATCCAGCCATGTAATCGATTCCAATCCTCCGAGTGAGTCGATGTAATCGATTCCACGCACGTTTCCATGCAAGCCACAAGGAGGTGGCCGGCACGATGGCGAGCATCAAGGATGTCGCGGCTGCGGCCGGGGTCTCCGTTGCCACGGTGTCCCGGGTTCTCAACGATCACCCGTCCGTCAGCCCGGACGCGCGGACCCGCGTCATGGCCGCCGTGGACGCGCTCGGGTACCGGCCCAACGCCGTCGCCCGTTCCCTGCGCACCGACCAGACCCGCACGCTCGGCCTGGTCATCAGCGACGTGCTGAACCCTTACTTCACCGAGCTGGCCCGCTCCGTCGAGGAGGAGGCCCGCGCCCTCGGGTACAGCGTGATCATCGGCAACGCCGACGAGCGGCCCGACCTGCAGGATCATCACGTACGGACCCTGCTCGACCGGCGGATCGACGGGCTGCTCGTCTCCCCCACCGACGGCGGCTCCCCGCTGATGCTGGACGCGGCCAGGAGCGGCACCCCGATGGTCTTCGTCGACCGGTGGATCCAGGGGGTCGACGTGCCCGTCGTGCGGTCGGACGGGCGGGGCGCCATCCGGGATCTCGTCGCGCATCTGTACCGGCTCGGGCACCGTCGGCTCGCCATCATCGCGGGCCCCGCCGCCACCACGACGGGCAGTGAGCGCGTCGCCGCGTTCCGGGACGCGCTCGCCTCGTACGCGATCGAGCTGCCGGACGCCTACATAGGGCAGGGCGACTTCCAGGCGGACAGCGGGCGCCGCGTGACCGACGGATTCCTCGATCTGCCCGAGCCGCCGGAAGTCGTGTTCGCCGCCGACAACCTCATGGCGCTCGGCGCCCTCGACTCCGTCCGCGCGCGCGGGCTGCGCGTCCCCGAGGACATCGCGCTCGCCGCGTTCGACGACATCCCCTGGTTCGTGCACACCGATCCGCCGGTCACCGCGATCGCCCAGCCGACCAAGGAGCTGGGGCGGGCCGCCGTACGCGCCCTCGTGGACCGCATCGAGGGGCGGGCGGCCGACTCCCTCACGCTCCCCGCCCACCTCGTCGTACGGCACTCGTGCGGAGAGCCGCGTACCGCGAACAAGACACACAAGCCAGAACCGCCCACCTCAACGGAGAGGAGCACCCGGTGAGCAACCCGGACGAGTTGCTGCGTATCGAAGGGATACGGAAGACCTTCCCCGGCGTGGTCGCGCTCGACAGCGTCGACTTCGATCTGCGCCGGGGCGAGGTGCATGTCCTGCTCGGGGAGAACGGGGCCGGCAAGAGCACGCTGATCAAGATGCTCTCCGGCGCCTACACCCCCGACGCCGGCCGCGTCACCGTCGGCGGCGAGCAGGTCCGTATCCATGGTGCGCAGGACGCCGAACGGCTCGGCATCGCCACGATCTATCAGGAGTTCAATCTCGTTCCTGATCTGACCGTGGCCGAGAACATCTTCCTGGGGCGCCAGCCGCGCCGCTTCGGTCTCATCGACCGCAAGAAGATGGACGCCGACGCCGAGGCGCTCCTCGCGCGCGTGGGCGTGAATGTCTCGCCACGCGCGCGTGTCCGCGAACTGGGCATCGCCCGGCTCCAGATGGTGGAGATCGCGAAGGCGCTCAGCCTGGACGCCCGTGTGCTGATCATGGACGAGCCGACCGCCGTGCTCACCTCCGAGGAGGTGGAGAAGCTCTTCGCGATCGTGCGGGCGCTGCGCGAGGACGGTGTCGGCATCGTCTTCATCACGCACCACCTGGAGGAGATCGCCGCTCTCGGCGACCGGGTCACCGTCATTCGCGACGGGCGCAGTGTGGGGCAGGTGCCCGCCTCCACGCCCGAGGACGAGCTGGTACGGCTCATGGTGGGGCGCTCCATCGAGCAGCAGTATCCGCGTGAGCGGCCGGAGACCGGCGCCGCGCTCCTCAAGGTCGAGGGGCTCAGCCGCGACGGTGTCTTCCATGACGTGAGCTTCGAGGTGCGGGCCGGTGAGGTCGTCGGCATCGCCGGGCTCGTCGGCGCGGGGCGGACGGAGGTCGTCCGGGCCGTCTTCGGGGCCGATCCGTACGACAAGGGCAGTGTCGAGGTCGGTGGCAACCGTCTTCCCCGGCATGACGTCAACGCCGCCATGGCCGCCGGGGTCGGGCTCGTGCCTGAGGACCGCAAGGGGCAGGGGCTCGTCCTCGATCAGTCGGTCGAGGAGAATCTCGGACTCGTCACCATGCGGACCGCGTCCCGCGGCGGGTTCGTCGACCTCAAGGGGCAGCACGCCGCCGCCGAGCGGATCGCCGGGCAGCTCGGCGTGCGCATGGCCGGGCTCGGCCAGCACGTGCGCACCCTGTCCGGCGGCAACCAGCAGAAGGTCGTCATCGGCAAGTGGCTGCTCGCCGACGTCAAGGTGCTGATCCTCGACGAGCCGACGCGCGGCATCGACGTCGGCGCCAAGGTCGAGATCTACCAGCTCATCAACGAGCTGACCGCCGCCGGACACGCCGTCCTGATGATCTCCAGCGACCTGCCCGAAGTGCTCGGCATGAGTGACCGGGTGCTCGTGATGGCTCAAGGGCGCATCGCCGGTGAACTCGCCGCCGAGGACGCCACCCAGGACTCCGTGATGGCGCTCGCCGTCAGCAACCAGCAGCACAGCGCCTTCGAGGAGGAGGGCTCCCGTGACCACTGACACGCTCAAGAAGACACAGGCCAAGAACGGCGGGAGCCTGCTGCGGCTGCTCCTCGACAACGGCGCGCTGACCGCGCTCGTCGTCCTCGTCATCGTGATGTCGCTGCTCTCCGGCGACTTCCTGACCACCACCAACCTGCTGAACGTCGGCGTGCAGGCGGCCGTGACCGCCATCCTCGCGTTCGGTGTCACCTTCGTCATCGTCTCGGCGGGCATCGATCTGTCCGTCGGCTCGGTCGCCGCGCTGTCCGCGACCGTCCTCGCCTGGGCCGCCACGAACGAGGGCGTGCCGGTCGTCATAGCCGTGCTCCTCGCCGTCGTCACCGGTGTGGCCTGCGGACTCGTCAACGGCGCGCTCATCTCGTACGGGAAGCTGCCGCCGTTCATCGCGACGCTCGCGATGCTGTCGGTCGGGCGCGGGCTCTCGCTCGTGATCTCGCAGGGCAGCCCGATCCCGTTCCCCGACTCGGTCTCGCACCTCGGTGACACGCTCGGCGGCTGGCTGCCGGTGCCGGTCATCGTGATGGTCGTCGTCGGGCTGATCACCGCCGTGGTTCTCGGGCGTACGTTCATCGGGCGCTCCATGTACGCCATCGGCGGCAACGAGGAAGCCGCCCGGCTCTCCGGGCTGCGCGTCAAGCGGCAGAAGCTCGTCATCTACGGGCTGTCCGGGCTCTTCGCGGCCGTCGCCGGTATCGTCCTCGCCTCGCGTCTCTCCTCCGCGCAGCCGCAGGCCGCGCAGGGGTACGAGCTGGACGCCATCGCCGCCGTCGTCATCGGCGGTGCCTCGCTCGCGGGCGGTACGGGCAAGGCGTCGGGCACGTTCATCGGCGCGCTGATCCTCGCTGTCCTGCGCAACGGGCTCAACCTGCTCTCCGTCTCCGCGTTCTGGCAGCAGGTCGTCATCGGCGTCGTCATCGCGCTCGCGGTGCTGCTCGACACGGTGCGCCGCAAGGCCGGGGCCACGCCGACCGCCGCCGGGGCCGGGGCCGGTGGCCCCAAGCAGAAGATGCAGTACCTCATCGCGGCCGTCGTCGCGGCGGCGATCGTCGGCGGGCTCGCGCTGTGGAACAACGGCTCGTCCTCCGACTCCAAGAAGGACCTGAAGCTGGGCATGGCCGTCTCCACGCTCAACAACCCGTTCTTCACCGAGATGCGGGCGGGCGCTCAGGCCGAGGCGAAGAAGCAGGGCGTGAAGCTGACCGTCACCGACGCGCAGAACGACGCCTCGCAGCAGGCCAACCAGGTGCAGAACTTCACCAGCACCGGCCTTGGCGCCGTCATCGTCAACCCGGTCGACTCCGACGCCATCGGCCCCGCCGTGCGCGGCGCCAACGACGCCGACATCCCCGTCGTCGCCGCCGACCGTGGCGTGAACAAGGCGAGGACGGCGACGCTCGTCGCCTCCGACAACGTGGCGGGCGGCAAGCAGGCCGCGCGGACCCTCGCCGGGAAGCTCGGCGGCAAGGGCACCATCGTGATCCTCCAGGGCCAGGCCGGTACGTCCGCCAGCCGTGAGCGCGGCGCGGGCTTCGCCGCCGGGCTCAAGGAGTTCCCGGGCATCAAGGTGGCCGCCAAGCAGCCCGCGGACTTCGACCGCACCAAGGGCCTGGACGTCATGACGAACCTGCTCCAGTCGCACCCCGACATCGACGGTGTCTTCGCCGAGAACGACGAGATGGCGCTCGGCGCGGTCAAGGCGCTCGGCTCCAAGGCCGGCAAGTCGGTCGCCGTCGTCGGCTTCGACGGCACCCCGGACGGCTTCAAGGCGGTGAAGGCGGGCACGCTCTACGCCTCCGTCGCCCAGCAGCCGCGCGAGCTGGGCAGGATGGCCGTGCAGAACGCGATCCGCGCCGCCCAGGACAAGAAGATCGCGGACGCGGTGAAGGTGCCGGTGAAGGTCGTCACCGCGAAGAACATCGGCGACTTCCAGTGATGTCCGTACGGCCCGTGACGTTCTCGTAGCCTTTGCGGTGACGTACGAAGAAAGGCACAGCATGAACACGTACGACCTGCTCGTCGTCGGGTCGGCCAACGCCGACCTGGTGGTGGGCGTCGACCGCCGCCCGGCCGCCGGGGAGACCGTCCTCGGCTCCGACCTGGTCGTCCACCCGGGCGGCAAGGGCGCCAACCAGGCGGTCGCCGCCGCCAAGCTCGGCGCGCGCACGGCGCTGCTCGCGCGGGTCGGCGACGACGGGCACGGCACGCTGCTGCGGGAGTCGATGGAGTCGGCGGGCGTCGACACGTCCGGCGTGCTCGTCGGCGGGGCGCCGACCGGCGTCGCGCTGATCACCGTCGACCCGTCCGGGGACAACAGCATCGTGGTGTCGCCGGGGGCGAACGGGCGGCTCACGCCGGACGACGTACGGGCGGCCGGTGAGCTGTTCGCCGGGGCCCGGGTCGTGTCGACGCTCCTGGAGATCCCGCTTGAGACGGTCGCGGAGGTCGCGCGGAGTGTGGCGGAGGGGGCGCGGCTCGTGCTCAACCCGTCGCCGCCCGCCCCGCTGCCCGACGAGGTCCTCGCGGCCTGCGACCCCCTCATCGTCAACGAGCACGAGGCCCGCGTCGTCCTCGGCAAGGACACCGAGGGCAAGGAGGCCGAGGGCGAGAACATCGAGGGCGCGCCCGAGGACTGGGCGCGGGCTCTCCTCGCGCTCGGCCCGCGCTCGGTCGTCATCACGCTCGGCGCGGAGGGTGCGCTGGTCGCGGACGCGTCGGGCTCGTCGCGGGTGGCGTCGGTGAAGGTGAAGGCCGTGGACACGACGGGCGCCGGTGACGCCTTCACCGCCGCGCTCGCCTGGCGCCTCGGCACCGGTGCGTCGCTGGCCGAGGCCGCCGCCTACGCGGCCCGGGTCGGCGCCGCCGCCGTCACCAAGGAGGGCGCGCAGGTGTCCTACCCGACGGCCGACGAGGTCGCCGCGCTGTGAAGAAGTCCGGCATCCTCAACCGTCATCTGGCGGGCGCCACAGCCGAGTTGGGGCACGGTGACGGCGTGCTCATATGCGACGCCGGAATGCCGATCCCGGCCGGGCCGCGCGTCGTCGACCTCGCCTTCCGGGCCGGGGTGCCGTCGTTCGCTGAGGTCGTGGACGGGCTCCTCGACGAGCTGGTGGTCGAGGCGGGGACGGCGGCGCACGAGGTGCGGACCGCGAATCCGGCGGCGGCCGAACTGCTCCGTGAACGGGTGCCGTCCCTCGGCTTCGTCCCGCACGAGGAGCTGAAGTCGCTGTCGGCGGGCGCGCGCCTGATCGTACGGACCGGGGAGGCGCGGCCGTACGCGAACGTGCTGCTGCGCTGCGGCGTCTTCTTCTGACCCCGCCCTCCGGAGACCACGCTCCAGAAGCTGGTCAAATGCCCGAGGGGCCCGGTGCGACGACCGGGCCCCTCGGGCCTTCCCCTCCTGCGCCGGGACTTCCTCGATCCCCCCAGATCCCCCTCCGGAAATCCCGACGCACGCTAGACCCACGACATGCGGGAAAGGTTGCACGCATCCGGAGCGTTTTCTTCCCGGGATTTTCAGAGCACCTGAAAAGCGCTGTTCAGCAGGCGTGTTCCGTGAACCGTCGCACCGTCTCCGCGAGGACTTCGCGTCCGTCCCGTGCCCACAGCCCGTCGTTGAACAGCTCCACCTCGATGGGTCCGGCGTACCCCTGCTGCTCGACGAGGCCGCGCCAGTACCGCAGGTCGACCGATCCGTCGCCGAGCTGGCCGCGCCCGTTGAGCACGCCCTCGGGCAGCGGCGTCGTCCAGTCCGCCAACTGGAACGTGGCGATGCGGCCCTGCGCCCCGGCCCGCGCGATCTGCTCGGGCGCCCGGTCGTCCCACCAGACGTGGTACGTGTCCACGCAGACGCCGACCTGATGCGCGGGGAAGCGTTCGGCGATGTCCAGGGCCTGGGCGAGCGTCGAGACGACGCAGCGGTCGGCGGCGAACATCGGGTGCAGCGGCTCGATCGCGAGCCGTACCCCGTGGTCGGCGGCGTACGGGGCGAGTTCGGTGAGCGCGTCGGCGATCCGTTCCCGGGCGCCGGCGAGATCGTACGAACCGGCCGGAAGGCCGCCGGAGACGAGGACCAGGACGTCCGTGCCGAGGGTCACGGCCTCGGCAACAGCGCGCTTGTTGTCCTCGATCGCGCCCTTGCGCTCGGCCTCCTCGATGCCGGTGAGGAAGCCGCCCCGGCAGTGCGTGGAGACGGTGAGCCCGGCGTCCCTGAGCAGCTTGGCCGCCGCCTCGACGCCGTACGCCTGGACGGGCGCGCGCCAGGTGCCGACGTGCTGGACACCGAACTCCGCGCAGGCGGAGACGAGTTCCGGCAGGGCGAGCTGCTTCACCGTCATCTGGTTGAGGGAGAAGCGGGGGTCGGCGGCGGCGCTCATGACGTCACTCCGTACAGGGCGAGCAGGTTCTTCATGCGGGCCTCCGCGAGGTGCGGGTCCGGGAACAGGCCGAGCCCGTCGGCGAGTTCGTAGGCGCGCGCGAGGTGCGGGAGCGAGCGGGCCGACTGGAGGCCGCCGACCATCGCGAAGTGGTCCTGGTGGCCCGCGAGCCAGGCCAGCAGGACGACGCCGGTCTTGTAGAAGCGGGTCGGGGCCTGGAAGAGGTGGCGGGACAGTTCGACGGTCGGGTCGAGGAGGGCGCGGAAGCCCTTCTCGTCGCCGGTGTCGAGCACCCGGACGGCCTGTGCGGCGAGTGGGCCAAGGGGGTCGAAGATGCCGAGCAGGGCGTGGCTGAAGCCGCGCTCGTCGCCCGCGATGAGTTCGGGGTAGTGGAAGTCGTCGCCGGTGTAGCAGCGCACGCCGTCCGGGAGTCGGCGGCGCAGCTCCACCTCGCGGCGGGCGTCGAGCAGGGACACCTTGATGCCGTCGACCTTGTCCGGGTGGGCGGCGATGACCTCCAGGAACGTCTCGGTCGCGGCGTCGAGGTCGGCGGAGCCCCAGTAGCCGTCGAGCGCGGGGTCGAACATGGGGCCGAGCCAGTGCAGGACGACGGGTTCGGCGGCCTGGCGCAGGAGGTGACCGTAGACGTCGAGGTAGTCCTCGGGGCCCTTGGCGACGGCGGCGAGCGCGCGGGACGCCATGAGGATGGCCTGCGCGCCCGTGCTCTCGACGAGGGCGAGCTGTTCCTCGTAGGCGGCGCGCACGGTCGCCAAGTCAGTTGCTGCCGAAGGCAGTTGGTCGGTGCCGACGCCGCACGCGATGCGGCCCCCGACCGCCTTCGCCTCGGCGGCCGAGCGGCGGATGAGTTCGGCGGCGCCCGCCCAGTCCAGGCCCATGCCGCGCTGCGCGGTGTCCATCGCCTCGGCGACGCCGAGCCCGTGCGACCACAGGTGGCGGCGGAAGGCGAGGGTGGCGTCCCAGTCGACGGCGGCCGGGGAGTCGGGGGTGGTGTCGGCGAACGGGTCGGCGACGACGTGCGCGGCCGAGAAGACGACGCGGGAGGCGAGCGGCGCGCCCGTGTCGACGGCGAGGGGCGTGGCGCGGGGCTCGTAGAGGCGCAGGGCGCCGGTCGCGTCGGGAAGCCGGATCGTCACAGCGTGATCTCCGGAACCTCGACGCGGCGGCCCTCGGCGGACGACTTCAGGCCCAGCTCGGCGAGTTGGACGCCGCGCGCCCCGGCGAGGAGGTCCCAGTGGTAGGGCGCGTCGGCGTAGACGTGCTTGAGGAAGAGTTCCCACTGGGCCTTGAAGCCGTTGTCGAACTCGGCGTTGTCGGGCACCTCCTGCCACTGGTCGCGGAAGGAGTAGGTGGCGGGGACGTCCGGGTTCCAGACGGGCTTCGGGGTCGCGCTGCGGTGCTGGACGCGGCAGGTGCGCAGTCCGGCGACGGCGGAGCCCTCCGTGCCGTCGACCTGGAACTCGACCAGTTCGTCGCGGTTGACGCGGACGGCCCAGGAGGAGTTGATCTGGGCGATCGCGCCGCCGTCCAGTTCGAAGATCCCGTACGCGGCGTCGTCGGCGGTGGCGTCGTAGGGCTTGCCGTGCTCGTCCCAGCGCTGCGGGATGTGCGTGGTGATCAGCGCCTGGACGGAGGTGACGCGGCCGAACAGCTCGTGCAGCACGTACTCCCAGTGCGGGAACATGTCGACGGCGATGCCGCCACCGTCCTCGGCGCGGTAGTTCCAGGACGGGCGCTGCGCCTCCTGCCAGTCGCCCTCGAAGACCCAGTAGCCGAACTCGCCGCGCACGGACAGGATGCGGCCGAAGAAGCCGCCGTCGATGAGGCGCTTCAGCTTGAGCAGGCCCGGCAGGAAGATCTTGTCCTGGACGACGCCGGACTTCACGCCCGCCTCCTTGGCGAGGCGGGCCAGGTCGAGGGCGCCGGCGAGGCCGGTGGCGGTGGGCTTCTCGGTGTAGAGGTGCTTGCCCGCCGCGATGGCCTTCTTCAGCGCCTCCTCGCGGGCGGAGGTGACCTGCGCGTCGAAGTAGATGTCGACCGAGTCGTCGGCGAGGACGGCGTCGAGGTCGGTGGAGACGTTCTCCCGCGGCAGGCCGTGCCGTTCGGCGAGCGCGCGCAGGGCGTGTTCGCGGCGGCCGACGAGGACCGGCTCGGGCCACAGCGTCGTACCGTCGCCGAGGTCGAGTCCGCCCTGCTCGCGCAGGGCGAGGAGGGAGCGGACGAGGTGCTGGCGGTAGCCCATGCGCCCCGTCACGCCGTTCATGGCGATGCGCACCGTCTTGCGTGTCACGTGAGTCCCTTCGTCCTTCGCTACGGGGATGCAGGCCGCGCAAGCAATGTAGCAAGCGCTTTCTACCTAGAAAGAAGCTAGCCTCTGCACAGCCGCTCGGACAAGAGCGGGTACGAGACCGGGCGGCCCGACGCGGGCGCGGGCCCGGCCGCTGACGGAGGATGGTTCCGATGACCGTGACCCTGGCGGACGTGGCCGCCCGCGCGCAGGTGTCCCCCGCCACCGTGTCCCGCGTGCTGAACGGCAACTATCCGGTCGCCGCCGCCACACGCGAACGGGTGCTCAAGGCCGTGGACGAGCTGGACTACGTGCTCAACGGTCCGGCCAGTTCCCTCGCGGCGGCCACCTCCGACCTGGTCGGGGTTCTGGTCAACGACATCGCGGACCCGTTCTTCGGGATCATGGCGTCCGCCGTGCAGTCGGAGATCGTCGGGCCCGGCGGGCGGGCCGGCGGGGAGCGGCTCGCGGTGGTCTGCAACACGGGCGGTTCACCCGAACGGGAGCTGACGTACCTGACGCTGCTCCAGCGCCAGCGCGCGGCGGCGGTCGTCCTCACGGGCGGCGCGATCGAGAACGAGACGCATGTCGCCACCGTCGCGAACAAGCTGCGGCGGCTCTCGGAGGCGGGCACACGGGTCGTGCTGTGCGGGCGTCCTCCGGTGCCGGGCACGGACGCCTGCGCCCTCACGTTCGACAACCGGGGCGGCGCGCGACAGCTCACGCACCACCTGCTCACCCTGGGCCACCGCCGCATCGGCTACGTGGCGGGCCCCGAGGAGCGCACGACGACCCGCCACCGCCTGGAGGGCCACCGGGAGGCGCTGGCCGAGGCCGGGGTGACGGAGTCGGACGGCCTGGTGGCGCACGGCCCGTACGACCGCGCCGCCGGGTACGGGGCGACGGCGCGGCTGCTGCGCCAGGACCCGGGGCTCACGGCCGTGGTCGCGGCGAACGACACGATGGCGCTCGGCGCGTGCGCGGCGCTGCGCGAGGCGGGCCTGCGCATCCCCGAGGACGTGTCGGTGGCGGGCTTCGACGACCTGCCCTTCAGCGTGGACGCGGTCCCGGCGCTGACGACGGTCCGCCTCCCGCTGGCCGAGGCGGCGGCGCGGGCGGGCCGCATCGCCATGGGCCGGGAGGCGGAGCCGCCCAGCGGGGTGGACGTGGTGCGCGGTGAGCTGATGGTGCGCGGGTCGACGGCGGCGCCGCGTGAGCGGTGACACCGCCGGGCACCGGGGCCCCGTGCGGTGGACGGCCCCGGTCCTGGTGAACCGGGCGCTCGGGCTGCCCGCCCTGGCGCCGCTCGGGTGCGCGTGGTGGCTGGTGAGCGAGTGGCTGCCGATGGACTGCCACAGCACGGAGGAGGCCGCGTCGCCCGGGTTCGCGGGCGACTGCGACTACACCACGCTGGACCACGGCCCGGCGATGCTGTGGCTCACGGCCGTGTCCGCCCTGTTCGTCCTGGTCCTGGTCGTGCTCGCGAACCGGGGCTTCGCGCGGAAGGCGGACATCGGCCGCTCGGTGTGGACCCGGGCCGTCCCGTTCGTCCTGCTGCCGTTCGCCGTGTTGTGGACGCTGATGTGACACCGCGTCACACGTGCGGCCGCCGCCCCCGCTCCTGGTGCGGGAACTGCTGGTCCGCGCCGGGCAGCGTGGGCTTGGGCAGGGTGGCCACCTCCTCCTTGGCCTGCGCCAGTTGCTTCGCCGTGTCGTGGGGCAGGCGGGGCGGCCCGGGCACGTGGTG
Organism: Streptomyces sp. NPDC046939; assembly: GCF_040644575.1. NCBI lineage: Bacteria > Bacillati > Actinomycetota > Actinomycetes > Kitasatosporales > Streptomycetaceae > Streptomyces > Streptomyces sp. NPDC046939. The sequence goes on along the minus strand of NZ_JBEYWV010000028.1, from coordinate 67,953 downwards.
CTTGAAGCGGAACGCCGAGGTGAGGTCGCCGAAGGTGGCGCGGCGCCAGGCGGAGATGTTCGGCTCCTTCACCCCCGTGACCTTCTCCAGGAACTGCAGCACCGAGGTGTGGTCGAACGCCTCCGTGGCGACCCAGCCGCCGACCGTCCACGGCGAGACGATGATCGCCGGAACGCGGAAGCCGCCGCCGATGGGCAGGCCCTGGACGAACTCGTCGGCCGTGCCCGCCGGGGGCGTCGGCGGCGGCACGTGGTCGAAGAGGCCGTCGTTCTCGTCGTAGTTGAGGATGAAGGCCGTCTTCGCCCACACCTTCGGGTTCGCGGCGATCGCCTCGATCTTCTGGGCCACGAAGTCGGCGCCCGCTGCGGGCAGATGGTCGGGGTGCTCCGACTGGTGACCCGTCGGGATGATCCAGCTCACCGCCGGGAGCCGGTCGGCCCGCGCGTCGGCCTCGAAGGTGCCCTCGGGCTGCGGCCGGACGCCGCGCTCGTAGAGCTCCGATCCCGGCTGCGCGTCGCGGAACGAGGCGAACTGCTCCAGCAGGTTGCAGCCGTAGTCGTCGTCCTGCTGGTACACCTTCCAGCTCACCCCGGCGGCCTGGAGCCGCTCGGCGTACGTCGTCCAGCGGTACGGGGCCGGCGCCGTGTTGTTGACGACCGGGCCGCCCTGGGTGCCGGACGGGTCGATCGAGGCGGTCATCCAGTAGAGCCGGTTCGGCCAGGTCGGGCCGAGGACCGAGCAGAAGTAGTTGTCGCAGATGGTGAACGCCTCGGCCAGCGCGAACTGGAACGGTATGTCGTCGCGCGTGTAGTACCCCATCACGTACGGCCCGTTGACGCCGTCCGCCTTGCGGTGCGCGGGGAGCCAGCGGTCCATCGCCCCGTTGTTCCACGCCTCGTGCTGGACCGACCAGGCGTGGCTCGTGGAGGGGATGGCCTGGGCGCTGGTGGCGTGCGTGTCCAGGTGGAAGGGGAGCAGGTAGCCCTTCGGGTTCTCCGGGTCGGGCTGGAAGAACACCGAGCGGCCGTCGCTCAGCTTCAGTGCGTGGGGGTCGTTGAAGCCGCGTACGCCCTTGAGCGTGCCGAAGTAGTGGTCGAAGGACCGGTTCTCCTGCATCAGCATGACGACGTGCTCGACGTCGCGCAGCGAACCCTTGCGCGGGGGTCCTGCCGCCACCGCCTTGCGTACGCTCGGCGGCAGCAGCGAGAGCCCGGCGCCCCCGACGGCGCCCGCCGCCGAGCCGAGGAGTCTGCGTCGGGTCAGTTCGGCCATGGAGGAAGCCCCCTGCATCTGGCTGGTCGGACGGTCCCGGGCGCGCCGGACCGCCCGTGAGCTGCGCTTGAACCGCTATACCTGCCATGTGCACGGGCCTGCCCCGGGGAGGACGCGCCCGGCGCCCGCCAGATGGGGGCCCCAGGGTCACCCGATGGCCGCGCCCCTCCCGCCCGCGTCGGGCCGTGTCGGGCCGACGCGAACCGTGGACGCCCCCGCCCGTCCGGCGTACCGTGACGGACACCCCCGAACCTCTGACTCAGTCAACCATTCGACGGCTACGAACCTGGACGTCGCGAGGTGAGGCAGCCCATGACCGTGCAGGACATCCGCTCCTTCAACCGCTTCTACACCAACGTCATCGGCGCGCTGGACTACAGCCGCCATCTCTACGCCCCCTACACCCTCACCGAGTCGCGCGTCCTGTACGAACTGGCGCACCCGGGGCGCGGACGCCGCCTCGACGCCGCCGACCTGCGGGCCCGACTCCACCTCGATGCCGGGTACTTGAGCCGCATCCTCGGCAAGTTCGAGCGGGACGGGCTCATCGAGCGCGCCGCCTCCGCGCGGGACTCCCGGCGCCGCAGCGTCACCCTCACCCCGCGCGGCCGCACCACCGCCGAGCTGCTCGACGAACGCTCCCGGGAACAGGTCGGGGCGCTCCTCGACACCGTCCCCGCGCCCGACCGCACCCGGCTCGCGGAGGCCCTGCGCACCGTCCGCACCCTCCTCGGCGACGGCCGCGCCGCCCCGCGCGCGGACGACGTCGTCCTGCGTGAGCCCGGCCCCGGCGACCTCGGCTGGATCGTGTCGCGCAACGGCGCGGTGTACGCCGCCGAGTTCGGCTGGAACGCCGAGTACGAGGGCCTGGTCGCCCGGATCGTCGCCGACTTCGCGCAGGACCACGACCCGCACCTGGAACGCGTGTGGATCGCCGAGCTCGACGGCCGCCCGGTCGGCTGCGTCATGTGCGTACGGGACGAGGCACCCGGCACGGCCCGGCTCCGCCTCCTCCTCGTGGAGCCAGAAGCGCGCGGCCTCGGCATCGGGGACCGCCTGGTACGGGCGGTCGTCGACTTCGCACGCGGCGTCGGCTACCGCGAACTGGTCCTGTGGACGAACGACGTCCTCAAATCCGCCCGCTCCCTCTACCGACGCCACGGCTTCGTACTGACCGCCGAGACCCCCCACCGCTCCTTCGGCGCCGATCTGATGGGGCAGGACTGGCGACTGCCGTTGCAGGGGGTGCCCGAGTGAGGGACGGAGGGCGCCGTACACCGACCCGACCAGGCAGGACCGGCGTCGGCGTCGTACGCGGCGGCTGAGTGAGGGGCCGTAGCGCGGGTATGGTCCGCCCCATGAAACTGGCGTTCTCCACTCTCGGTGTTCCCGGCCAGCCGCTGGCCGATGTTCTCAGCCTCGCGACCACGCACGGCTACCACGGCGTGGAACTGCGCGCCCACCCCGAGGAGCCCGTCCACCCGGGCCTCGACGCGGCGGCCCGCGCCGATGTGGCCGGTCAGTTCAAGGCCGCGGGCGTCGAGATCCTGGCCGTCGCCGGGTACGCGCGCGTGGCCGCGCCCGGTGACGACACCGCCGTGCTCGACGACGTACGCGCCCTGATCGACCTCGCCCACGACCTCGGCGCCCCGTACGTCCGCGTCTTCCCCGGCGGCGGCGACGACCTCGACGAGGACGGCCGCAAGGAGGCCGACGCCACGGCCGCCCGCCGCCTCGGCGTCGCCGCCGAGTACGCGGCCGACCGCGACGTACTCGTACTCCTCGAGACCCACGACTCGCACCGCACCGGCGCCGCCGCCTCCCGCGTCGTCGGCCCCGTCGGCCACCGCAACGTCGGCGTGCTCTGGGACGTCATGCACACCTGGCTCGGCGGCGAACAGCCCGCCGTCTCCTACGCGGCGCTCTCCCCCTACCTCGGATATGTGCAGGTCAAGGACATCGCGGGGCCGGACGACACGACACCGCTGGCTCTCGGCGCGGGCGCGCTGCCGCTCGGCGAGTGCGTGGAGGTGCTCAGCCGGGAGGGCTGGGACGGGTGGCTCTGCTGGGAGTACGAGGCCCGGTGGTACGAGTCGGCCGAGCCGCTCCCCGGGATTCTCGGCGCGGGGCGGGAGTATCTGGCCCGGCTGCTCAACGAGTCGGCGTGAGTGCGGGGTTCGGAGACTCGTCCGCCCCGTCTTCGTCGTCGCCGACTGCTGGCCGTCGTGGTTGCTCGCGCCGTTCCCCGCGCCTCTTCGGGGCGCCCTTCAGTGAGGCCAGTGCCACGCCTGTCACCAGAAGGGCTGCCGCGCACCAGCGCAAGGCGCTGACCTCCTCGTCCAGGAACAAAGCCGCTGACGACATGCCGAACACCGGGACCAGCAGGGAGTACGGGGCGACCGTCGAGGCGTCGTAGCGGCGCAGCAGACGGCTCCACGCGCTGAAGCCGAAGAGCGTGGTGACCAGGGCTACGTAGAGGATCGCGCCGACGCCCGGAAGGTCGAGGGAGGTGAGCGCGCGGGCGTCCCGCGCCGGGCCCTCGAAGAGCAGGGAGAGCGCGAGGAGCGGCAGGACCGGGACCGCGCTCGACCACACCATGAAGGTGAACGGGGCGTCCGGCGCCGCCTTGCGGGTCAGGACGTTCGACACGCCCCAGAACGCCGCCGCCACCAGAACGAGCGCGAACGCGCCCAGCGGGCCCGAACCGCCCTCGTCCACCGCCGCCACCGCGATGCCGGCGAGCGCCACCGCCATGCCCGCCGCCCGTACGCGGCCGGGGCGCTCCCCGAGGAACGCGAAGGCGATCAGCGCGGTGAAGACCGACTGCACCTGGAGCACGAGCGAGGAAAGGCCCGCGGGCATCCCCGCGTTCATGCCGAGGAACAACAGGCCGAACTTGCCGACGCCGAGCGCCAGCCCGACCCCGACGATCCACCGCCACGGCACGCGCGGACGGCCGACGAGGAAGAGCGCGGGCACCGCGGCCAGCAGGAAGCGCAGGGCACAGAAGAGCAACGGCGGGAAATGGGCGAGGCCGATGTCGATGACGACGAAGTTCACGCCCCACAGGGCGGCGACGAGGACGGCGAGTCCGGTGTGCGCGGGTCTCATACGTCGAGCATCAGGGGCGGTGACCATGTAGCACCAGCGATGATTGCTGCATGGTTGGATGAAGCCCCGCTGAATGAACTGGGCTGGTTCCGGAGGCCGTCATGCTCGACATCCCACGCCTGCGCGCGCTGCACGCCGTCTCCGTCCACGGCACGGTCGGCGCCGCCGCGGCCGCGCTCGGGTACACGCCGTCCGCCGTGTCCCAGCAGATAGCGAAGCTGGAGCGGGAGACCAGGACGGTGCTTCTGGAACGGGAGGGGCGGGGCGTCAAGCTGACGGAGGAAGCGCGGCAACTCGTCTCGACGGCCAGTGAGTTGATGGCGATCCTGGAGCGGGCCGAGACAGGGATCGAGGAGCGGCGCGGGGTGCCGGCCGGGCGGTTGACGATCGCCGCGTTCGCCTCGGCGGCGCGGGGGCTGCTGCCCGCGGCCCTCGCCGACCTCGTCTCGCAGCACCCCGCGCTCGACCCCCGCCTGTCCGAGGTCGACCCGCATCTGTCCGTGCCCCTCGTCGCCAAGGGGGCGGTCGATCTGGCCGTCGCGCACGACTGGGACATCGCGCCGTTGCCGGTCCCCGCCGGGGTGGAACAGGCGGTGCTCGGCTCCGACCTGTGCGATCTGCTCGTGCCTGCCGGGCATCCGCTCGCCGGGCGGACGGCTGTGCGGTGGGAGGAGCTCGGCGGGGAACGGTGGGTGTCGCAGCCGGCCGGGCGGGTGTGCCACGACTGGCTCCTCCGCGCGATGCGCTCCGCTGGGTTCGAGCCGGAGATCGTGCATCAGGCCGACGAGAATCCGACGCTGGTCGCGCTCGTCGCGGCCGGGTTGGGGGTGGCGGTGATTCCTCGGCTCGGACGGGGGGCCTTGCCGGCGGGGGTCGGGGTGGTGCGGCTGGATCCTGTGCCGAGGCGGCGGGTCTATGCGTTGTGGCGGACCGGGATGTCGCGCCGCCCCGCGATCGCAACCACGATCAACGCGCTACGCACCCGGGCCCGCGCCTGCCTGATCCCGGATTAGGTCTCGGGGTACGGCTTTCGTCGTGACCGCTCGCACAGTTCCCCGCGCCCCCGCAGACCACGCGCCCGTCTGCCCGACCACCCGTCGAACGCGACCGCAGGTGCATCGTGGCTGGTCGCGCAGTTCCCCGCGCCCCCAAAGACCACGCCCCCGTCTGCCCGACCACCCATCGAACGCGACCAACAGGCCCGTCGTGGTCGCTCGCGCAGTTCCCCGCGCCCCTGGAAGGCGCACTCCGTGCGCCATTTCATGGGGCTGCGGCGAAGCCGCATGCCCCCCAGGGGCGCGGGGAACTGCGCGAGCAACCACGACGAAAGCCGCACCCAGAAGCGACGCGAAGGGGGCAGACGCTCAGGGGCGCGGGGAACTGCGCGACCAGCCACCACGCACCCGCACCGCCCCCAACCCCGGCGCCGCCCCAACCCGGCAACATGCGGAGCATTCCGCGCTGAGTGTCTTGACTGGCAGAAACTTTCCGGGTAACCGTGACGCGCGGAAGTAATTTTCACCGCTTCAACCAGGCCAAAGCTCGTGCCCCGCCCCTCCCCCGGAAGGAGCGCAAGTGCACCACCGCCAGTCCAGCCCCGGTTTCTCCAGACGGACCCTGCTCGCCGCCACCACCGCCGGCCTCGCCGCCGCAGGCCTGAGCACCACCCCCGCCCAGGCCGCCGCCACAGGCAAGGGCAAAAACGACAAAGGCAAGACCGACAAAGCCCTGCTCAGGATCGTCTCCGGGATGTCCCTGGAGGAGAAGGTCGGTCAGCTCTTCGTCATGCGGGTCTACGGCCACTCGGCCACCGCCCCGGACCAGGCCGACATCGACGCCAACCTGAAGGAGATCGGCGTCCGCACCGCCGCCGAGATGATCGACAAGTACAAGGTCGGCGGCATCATCTACTTCGCGTGGGCGCACAACGTCCGCGACCCGCACCAGATCGCCGATCTCAGCAACGGCATCCAGGAGGTGGGCCGCCGCCAGCCCGCCAAGATCCCGTTGATCATCTCGACCGACCAGGAGCACGGCATAGTGGCCCGGGTCGGCAAGCCCGCCACGCTCCTCCCCGGCGCGATGGCGCTGGGCGCGGGCGGCTCCCGTTCCGACGCCCGTCGCGCCGCCGCGATCGCCGGTGCCGAGCTGCGCGCGCTCGGCATCAACCAGGACTACGCCCCGGACTCGGACGTCAACATCAACCCGGCCAATCCCGTCATCGGCGTACGCTCCTTCGGCGCGGACCCTGCGGCGGTGGCCAGGATGGCCGCGGCGCAGGTCGAGGGGTACCAGTCGGCGGGCGTCGCCGCGACGGCCAAGCACTTTCCGGGCCACGGCGACACGGCGACGGACAGCCACACCGGCCTCCCGGTGATCACGCACACCCGCGAGCAGTGGGAGAAGCTGGACGCCCCGCCGTTCAAGGCGGTGATCGACGCCGGGATCGACTCGATTATGACGGCCCACCTCGTCGTACCGGCCCTGGACCCGGCGGAGGACCCGGCGACGCTCTCGCGCCCGATCCTCACCGGCATCCTGCGCGAGAAGCTCGGCTACGACGGGGTCGTGATCACGGACTCGCTCGGCATGGAGGGCGTCCGTACGAAGTACGGCGACGACCGTGTGCCGGTGCTCGCCCTGAAGGCGGGCGTCGACCAGCTGCTCAACCCGCCGTCCCTGGACGTGGCGTACAACGGCGTCCTGAAGGCCGTACGAAGCGGCGAGCTGACCGAACAGCGGCTCGACGAATCGATCCTGCGCATCCTGCGCCTCAAGCACAAGCTCGGTCTCTTCAAGGACCCGTACGTCACCCGGCGCGGCGTCGAGCACACGGTCGGCACCCGCGCCCATCTGGCGGCGGCCGACAAGATCGCCGAGCGCACGACGACGCTCCTGGTCAACAAGGACCGGCTGCTCCCCCTCAACCGGCGCACCCACAAGAACGTCCTCGTGCTCGGCGCCAACCCCGCGTCCCCCTCGCTCAGCGACGGCCCGCCCACCACCGTGCTCGGCGCCGCGCTGACCGAACTCGGCTTCTCGGCGACGGTCCTCGCGACCGGCACCGCGCCGGGCCAGGCCGTCATCGACCAGGCGGTGGCCGCCGCCGCGGGCAAGGACGCCGTGCTCGTCGGCACGTACAACGTCACCGCGGGCAGCGCCCAGCAGAGGCTGGTGAACGCCGTCGCCGCGACCGGCGTACCGGTGATCACCCTGTCCCTGCGCAACCCGTACGACGTCGCCCACCTGGGCGCGGCCACGGCACACGTGGCCGCGTACTCCTGGATCGACGTCGAACTGCGGGCGGCGGTACGGGTCCTCGCGGGCCGCGCCGAGCCGCGCGGCAAGCTGCCGGTGCCGGTGCAGCGCGCCGACGACCCGTCGCAGGTGCTCTATCCGATCGGGTACGGCCTGCGGTACTAGCTGCGGTACGGGATCGGTACGCGGCCGGGCGTACGGGGGCGTACGGCGCACCAGGGACGCACCGCCCCCGAACGTCGCAAACCGCCCCGCGCGGTCTGGCGTGCGCCCGGCTCCCGGGCCACGCTGGACAGGTGTCTCGGGGGGCTGCCATGCGCGCGCGGACGGTGGGGGCGGTGTGCGCGGCGCCGTTGCTCGCGCTCGCGCTGACCGGGTGCCAGGCGCTGTCCGGGTCCGGCGACGACAAGGCGTCGGGCAAGCCGTCCCCCTCCGGTGACGCGGCGGTGTTCCTCGCCACCGGTGAGTGTGCCGTGCGCGGGCGTACGGGCTTCGGCGAGGCGGGGTGCGGCAGTGGGCACGCCGTCGCGCGGGTGGTCGCGCGCCACGAGGGCGACACCGCGAACGGCCCCGCCTGTCCCGCCCGTACCGACTTCGTCCTGCGCGTCAGCGAGACCCGGGCGACGCCCGACGGGCACGCCGCCGACGAGAACGGCGACGGCAAGGTCACCCGCGGCTACGCCTGCATGCGCAACCTCCGGCCGCCGCACCCCGGCGACCCCGGCGCGGGCGGCGGGCCCCGCACGATCGTCGGCGACTGCGTGTACGCGACCGGGCGGGGGCAGGTCCGGGAGACCGCCTGTGACGGTTCGGGCGGGCACGCGCCGCAGTACCGCGTCCGCTCGGCGGTGCCGGACCGTATCGACTGCCCGGCGTCGACCGTCCTCTACGTGACGCTCAGCGGGACGGACCAGGTGGGCTGCGCGGTACGGACATGACGAAGGGGGCCGCTCACGCGGCCCCCTTCCCCTCAGAAAGTCCTCCTCAGAGGACCGGTGTCACGGGCGCAGCTTGAACTGGCGGAAGTTCTCCACCCGGTCGAGCTTCGCGTCGTGCGGCGCCTTGGCCGTCGTACCGGACAGACCGGCCCAGGCGAGGATCCGCTCGGTGGCGAGCGCCTTGTCGTCGGCGTTCAGAGCGGCGACGTTCGCGCCGTGGTTGGCGTGCGGTGCCGTCATGACGTAGCTGTCACGGGCGCCGGCGCCGAGGCGGAAGGGTTCCGCGCCCCACGGGTCGTTGTCGCCGTAGACGTACAGCATGCGCGTGGCGTGGTGGCGCACCCACGTGTCGACGTCCCGCATGACGTGCTTCTGGAACTTCATCGGGATGGTGCGCGGGACGAAGTTGCGCGGCGGCTGGTAGCCGTAGCGGGAGAGCTTGCCGAGCCAGGGCTGCTTGATGTCGGGCGAGCCGAGCTGGGTGCCCGCCTGGTAGTAGTACGGCGTGTACTGCTCCAGGCCCTGGTCTGCGTAGGAGGACCAGCCGCCGATCTTGTCGACGTAGTCGAAGAGCGCCTGGTCGCTGACGGTCTTGGCGTCGGGGACGTCCGCGCAGGCCGACTCGGGCTGGTACTGCCAGAAGCCCCACACGAGGTCGAGGACGGTCGCCTCGTACGCCTTGTCGAGCGAGCCCACCGTGTTCACGGTGTAGTCGTTCGCGGCGAGGTACTCCTTGTACTTCTTCTCCAGGGCGGTGCGGCGCACGAGCGCCTCGCGCTGCACCTTCTGCAGGGCGACGCGGCAGTCCTTCGGGCCGACATCGGCGAGGAAGCGGTCGTACGCGGAGTCCTCGTCGTTGACGACGTCGTTCGGGGCGACGTAGGCGACGACGCCTTCCATGTCGCGCGGGTAGAAGCGCTCGTAGTAGGTGGCGGTCATGCCGCCCTTCGAGCCGCCGGTGGTGAGCCAGTTCTGCCCGTAGATCGGCTTGAGCGCCCGGTAGATGCGGTGCTGGTCGCTGGCGGCCTGCCAGATGTCGAGCTTGGACCAGTCGGCGGGCTGCGGCCGGGACGGCGTGAAGAAGCGGTACTCGACGGAGACCTGGTTGCCGTCGACGATACGGGTCGGCTCGCTGCGGCTCGGGTTCGTCGAGACGTTGTAGCCGCTGGTGAACATGACCGTCGGGCGGCTCACGTCCTTGTGCAGCACGGTGATGCGCTGCTGGAAGGTGCCCTTGGACGGGTGCCGGTGGTCGACCGGCTGGGTGTAGTTGAGGACGAAGTAGCGGTAGCCGGTGTAGGGCTTCTCCTCGATCAGGCTCATGCCGGGTACGGCGAGGAGCCGGTCCTTGATGTCGGTGGCGTCGGTGCCGCCGGCGGCGGTCGCCGTGGACACTCCGGCGGCGCTCACCGTGCCTATGAGCACCACGAGCGACAACAGCCATCTGAGCGCTTTGCGCATACACCCTCCCCTGGAGTTACACGGATCGCTCCGGAAACTATCGGAGGGTGCCGCGTACCACCAGGGGTGCACGGTGTCCGCTCAGCACGACATCAGCGGCCCCGTGTCGGCCGGGTCAGCACAGAATCCAGCCTGTACCGACCGATTTCGTACCGACCTTGCCCTTGATCCGTACGCAGCGGTGTCCGGCGTGGACGGTGACCGGGCCCGCGTGGTGGGTGTAGCGGCCCCGGTCGACGACGGCGCGGCTGCCGCGGGCCTGGACGCTGACCGACATGGGCTGACGGACGCCGGTGCGCTTGGCGAGGGTGACGGCGCAGACGTAGCCGCCGGTGCGGTAGACGACGGCCTTGCCGGTGGCGAACGACAGGGTGCGGACCTTGTGCCCGGCGCAGAGCGCGGAGGCGTGCGCGCCACCGGTGCCGGGCCCGGCGACGACGAGCAGCGCGGCGGAGACCAGCGCGGCCAGCGCGAGCGCGAGGAGGCGGCGGGGACCGCGGGCCCCCGCTATATCGCTTTCGTCACCTCTTCGCATCGCTGTCCCCTCCTGACACGTTTCGCCGCTCCCGTCGCCTCGGCCTCAGCGTACTGAGGTACGGACGCGGGAGACGGCCCGCACGGTTGCACGGCACGGTCACGCCGCCGTCGTGCTGACGTCCTCGCCGATGAAGGTCCGCCACAGCTCGGCGTACTTGCCGCCGCGCGCGAGCAGCTCGTCGTGCGTGCCGTCCTCGGCGACGCGGCCGTGGTCCATCACCACGACGCGGTCGGCGCGGGCCGCCGTCGTCAGGCGGTGGGCGACGACGAGGGTGGTCCGCCTGCCCGCGATGCGGTCGGTGGCCTGGTTGACCTGCGCCTCCGTGGCGAGGTCGAGGGCGGCCGTCGCCTCGTCGAGCAGGAGGATGTCCGGGTCGACGAGTTCGGCGCGGGCCAGCGCGATGAGCTGGCGCTGTCCGGCGGAGAGGTTGCGGCCCCGCTCGGCGACCTCGTGCAGGTAGCCGCCGTCCAGGGTGGCGATCATGTCGTGCGCGCCGACCGCGCGGGCCGCCGCCTCCACCTGGGCGTCGCTCGCGTCGGGCCGCCCGTAGGCGATGGCGTCGCGGATCGTGCCGGGGAAGAGGTACGCCTCCTGCGGGACGACGCCGAGCCGGTGCCGGTAGGCGGTGAGGTCGAGGTCGCGCAGGTCGGTGCCGTCGACGGTGACCCGGCCGCCGGTCGGGTCGTAGAACCGGGCGACCAGCTTGACCAGCGTCGACTTGCCCGCGCCGGTTTCGCCGACGAAGGCGACGGTCTGTCCGGCGGGGATGCGCAGGTTCACGTCCCTGAGCGCCGCCTCGGGCTCGTCATCGGCGCCGTACGCGAAGTCGACGTCCTCGAAGGCGATCTCGCCGCGCAGGGCGGGCACGTCGCGCGGGGTGCGCGGGTTCTTCGTCGAGGCCGGTTCGCGCAGCAGCTCCTGGATGCGGCCGAGGGAGACGGTGGCCTGCTGGTAGCCGTCGAAGACCTGGGAGAGCTGCTGCACTGGAGCGAAGAACAGGTCGATGTAGAGGAGGTAGGCGACGAGCGCACCGGTCGTCAGCGTGCCCGCGTCGACCCGGTGCGCGCCGACCATGAGGACGGCGGCGGCAGCGACGGACGACAGGAGCTGCACGAACGGGAAGTACACCGAGATCAGCCACTGGCCGCGGATACGGGCCTTGCGGTACGCCTGGCTGCCCGCGGCGAACCGCTCCGCGCCGTCCTTCTCGCGCCGGAACGCCTGCACGATCCGCAGCCCGGCGACGGACTCCTGGAGGTCGGCGTTGACGACGGAGACGCGCTCGCGCGCCAGCTCGTACGCCTTGACGCTGGAGCGGCGGAAGAAGACGGTGCCGATGATCAGCGGCGGCAGCGTCGCGAAGACGACGAGGGCGAGCTGTACGTCGATGACGAGCAGGGCGACCATGATGCCGAAGAACGTGACGACGGAGACGAACGCGGTGACGAGCCCGGTCTGGAGGAACGTCGACAGGGCGTCCACGTCGGTGGTCATCCGGGTCATGATCCGGCCGGTCAGCTCGCGCTCGTAGTAGTCGAGCCCGAGCCGCTGGAGCTGGGCGAAGATCTTCAGCCGCAGCGAGTACAGGACGCGCTCGCCGGTACGCCCGGTCATCCGGGTCTCGCCGATCTGCGCGGCCCACTGGACCAGCACGGCGACCAGGGCGAGCGCGGCGGCCGTCCACACGGCGCCGAGCGCCATCCGCGACACGCCTTCGTCGATGCCGTGCCGGATGAGGATGGGCAGGAGCAGGCCCACGCCCGCGTCGACGGCGACCAGCGCGAGGCTGATGAGCAGCGGCCGGCCGAATCCGCGCAGGAGGCGGCGGAGCCCGTAGGACTTCTCGGGGGTGACGGCCCGCGCCTCGTCGATGTCCGGGGTGTCGGTGGCGGGCGGCAGCGCCTCGACCTGCGCCAGCAGCTCGGGTGTGGCGGGCATCCCGGACAGGGCGGTGTCCTTGGGTTCGCGGTCGCCCGTCCACAGCCTGGGGGTGACGCCCCGCTCGGCGTCGAACTCGGCGTCCAGCTCGTCCCGTACGGAGGTGTCCTCGGGCCGTTCGGAGGCGGCGGGCAGCGCGTGTCCTGGCGAGACACCGCCCAGCTCGTCCGGGTCGGTGAGCAGGCGCCGGTAGAGCGGCGAGTTCGCCTCCAGCTCCTCGTGGGTGCCGAGGGCGGCGAGGCGGCCTTCGTCCAGGACGGCGATGCGGTCGGCGAGGCCCAGGGTGGAGCGGCGGTGGGCGATGAGGAGGGTGGTGCGGCCCGCCATGACGCCGCGCAGCGCCTCGTGGATCTCGTGCTCCACGCGCGCGTCGACGGCCGAGGTGGCGTCGTCGAGGACGAGCAGACGCGGGTCGGTGAGGATGGCGCGGGCCAGCGCGAGGCGCTGGCGCTGGCCGCCGGAGAGGGTGAGCCCGTGCTCGCCGACCTTGGTGTCGTAGCCGTCGGGCAGCTCGGCGATGAACCGGTCCGCCTGCGCGGCGCGTACGGCGGCCTCGATCTGCTCGTCGGTGGCGTCCGGGGCGCCGTAGGCGAGGTTGGCGCGCACGGTGTCGGAGAAGAGGAACGAGTCCTCGGGGACGAGGCCGATCGCGGCGCGCAGCGAGTCCAGGGTCAGCTCGCGCACGTCGTGGCCGCCGATGAGGACGGCGCCGCGCGAGACGTCGTAGAAGCGCGGCAGGAGCAGCGAGACGGTGGACTTGCCGGAGCCGGAGGAGCCGACGACGGCGAGGGTCTCACCGGCACGGATCTCGAAGGAGAGGCCGTCGAGGACGGGGTGGTCGGCGTCCGCGTAGGCGAAGGACACGTCGTCGAACTCGACGGTCGCGGGCGCGTCGGCGGGCAGTTCCTTCGTGCCGTCCTGGATCGAGGGCTCGGTGTCGATGAGTTCGAGGACGCGCTCGGCGCCCGCGCGGGCCTGCTGGCCGACGGTGAGGACCATGGCGAGCATCCGGACCGGTCCGACGAGCTGGGCGAGGTAGGAGGAGAACGCGACGAACGTGCCGAGCGTGATCTGCCCGCGCACGGCCAGCCAGCCGCCGAGGGCCAGCATCGCGACCTGGCCGAGGGCGGGCACGGCCTGGAGGGCGGGCGTGAACTTGCTGTTCAGGCGGATGGTGCGCAGGCGCCCGGCGAACAGCCGCCGCCCGACCTCGCGCAGCTTCCCGGTCTCCTGCTCCTCCTGCCCGAACCCCTTCACGACGCGGACGCCGCTGACGGCGCCGTCGACGACCCCGGCGACGGCGGCGGCCTGCGCCTGCGCGTACCAGGTCGCCGGGTGCAGCCGGGAGCGGCTGCGCTTGGCGATGACCCACAGGGCGGGCGCGACGGCGAGCGCGACCAGGGTCAGCGGCAGCGAGAGCCACGCCATGATGGCGAGCGAGATGACGAAGAGCAGGACGTTCCCGATGGTCATCGGGAGCATGAACAGCAGCCCCTGGATGAGCTGGAGGTCGCTGGTGGCGCGGCCGACGACCTGCCCCGTGGACAGCTCGTCCTGACGCCGCCCGTCCAGCTTCGTGATCGTCCCGAACATCTCGGTGCGCAGGTCGTGCTGGACGTCGAGGGCGAGGCGCCCGCCGTAGTACCGGCGGATGTACGTGAGCACGTACACGACGACGGCGGCGCCGATCAGCACGCCCACCCAGGTCCCCATGGACCGGGAGTGGTCCCCGATCACGTCATCGATGATGACTTTGGTGATCAGCGGGACGAGCGCCATGACGGCCATCCCGCCGAGCGAGGCCCCGAGCGCGAGCAGCACGTCCTTGGGGTACCGCCACGCATACCCGGCGAGCCTGCGCGCCCAGCCCCGTTCCTCCGCCACGCCGTGCACCTTCCACTTTCGTCGAGCTGTTGTCGATTCCGCCGAAGGGCCAACACGCGGCGAAGCGGATTTCATCCCTCCTTAACAATTGGGGGCTTCCCTGCGCGAACGATTGAGGGCTTCCCTGCGGGACAATTGAGGGCTTCCCTGCGGTACCCCTGATCCACAGACAACCCCCAGGTCGGCCACAGTGCGCACCCACACGGGCCCGGCACGGTGACCAGGTGACCTCAGCCACCGTTCCCCGCTTCCCCGACAATCCCGACTCCGCCGCGCCCCCGGCCAGGGCCCCGCGCTGGTCGCTGCCCGCCCTGCTCGCGGTCCTCGCGCTGGCCGGGGTCCTGTACTCCTGGAACCTCTCCTCCTCCGGCCTCAACAGCTTCTACAGCGCGGCCGTGCTCAGCGGCACCGAGAGCTGGAAGGCGTGGTTCTTCGGCTCCCTGGACGCGGGCAACTTCCTGACCGTGGACAAGCCACCGTTCGTCCTGATGGTGATGGGCCTGTCCTGCCGCGTCCTCGGCTTCGGCACGTGGCAGATGATGCTGCCGCTGATCGCGGCGGCGCTCGGCACCATCTGGATCCTGCACGCGTCCGTGAAGCGGGTGTGGGGCCACGGCGCTGCGGCCGTCGCCGCGCTCGTCCTCGCGCTCACCCCCATCACGGTCGCGATCAACCGCGACAACAACCCGGACGCGCTGCTCGTCCTGCTGATGGTGGCGGGCGCGGCCCTGGCGTTGCGGGCGACGCGCACCGGCCGGCTCCTGCCGCTGATCGGCTCGGCCGTCTGCTTCGGACTCGCCTTCAACACCAAGATGCTCCAGGGTTACATCGCCCTGCCCGCCGTCTTCGCCGTCTATCTGTACGCGGCCCGAGGCGGCCTGTGGCGACGGGTGCGGCACCTGCTGATCGCCGGGGCCGCGCTCGCGGTGGCCAGCTTCTGGTGGGCGGCGGCGGTCTCGTTCGTCCCCGCGTCCGAGCGCCCGTACATCGGCGGCTCGACGGACGGCACGGCCTGGGACCTGATCATGGGCTACAACGGCCTCGGCCGGGTCCTCGGCGGCGACGGCAACATGGGCGGGGGTGGCGGCGGAGGCGGCGGCTTCTCCGGGAGCGCCGGGATCGGCCGCCTCTTCAACGACGTGCTCGGCGGCCAGATCTCCTGGCTGCTCCCCTTCGCGGGCATCGCGCTCGTCGGCGGCCTGATCCTGCGCGGCCGCGCCCCGCGCACGGACCCGGCCCGCGCCGCGCTCATCCTCTGGGGCGGCTGGACGGTCCTGCACTACCTGACCTTCGCCCTGGCCGAGGGCACGATGCACCCGTACTACACGACGGCGCTGGCCCCCGGCATCGCGGCGCTGTGCGGAGGCGGCGGCCTGATGCTCCTCCGCGCGTTCCGCACGGACCGGCGCTGGGCGTGGATGCTGCCGGTCGCCCTCGGCGTGACCGGGCTGTGGGCGGTCGTGCTGCTGCGGCGGGCCTCCGGCTGGAACGGGTGGCTGTGGCCGGCGATCGCGCTGGTCATGGCGGCGGCGATCGCTGGTCTGCTGCTCTTCCGTACGGCGTCGGGCCACCGCCTGCGCCTCCTCGCGGTGTCCGTCGCGGCGGCCGTGGCGGCGTCGGTCGCGGGCCCGGCGGCGTACGCGTGGTCGGTCCCCTCGTCGGCGGGCGGGGCGGGTGGTGCGGGCGGCATGGGCGGCACGAACCCGACGGCGGGGCCGACGACGGGGGGCGGCGGGATGGGTGGGCCCGGGGGTGGGGGCGGCCGGGGTGGATTCCCGGGTGACGGGGAGATGCCAAGGGGTGGGCGGTTCGGTGGGGGCGAGATGCCCGGCGGGGCCGAGATGGGTACGCCGCCGGGCGGCACCGGAGACGGCCGTACGAATGACGGCATGGGTGGCGGCGGCATGGAGGGCGGCATGAACGGTGGTGGCGCCGACAGTGGGCTCACCGCCTACCTGGAGAAGCACCGCGACGGCGCCAAGTGGCTGCTGGCCGTGTCCAGTTCGCAGAGCGCGGCGCAGATGATCGTCGCCACGAAGCAGCCGGTCATCTCCATGTGGGGCTGGTCCGGCAGCGACAAGGCGATGACGCTCACCAAGCTGAAGGAGCTGGTGAGGAAGGGCGAGCTGCACTACATCCAGCTCGGCGGCGGCATGGGTGGGGGCGGCATGGGCGGCGGCAACGACGTCTCGTCCGAGGTCACCGCGTGGGTGAAGAAGCACGGCACGGCGGTGAAGGCGAGCGAGTACGCGGGCTCCGGGTCCGCGACCCAGTCCCAGTCGCTCTACAGGCTGGACGCATCGGACGCGAGCTGACAGCCGCGTACAGAACGGCCCCTGACGCCTGCTCAGGGGCCGTTTCCGACACACAACCGACGCCGCGCGTTCACCCATCCTCTACGTGTTCATGTCACGCTCCGATCTACCGAGTCAACCCGCGTAGAACGGACGGACACCCCCCATGCCCGGAGCCCACATACGCACCATCGCCCTCACCGCCGCCGGCCTGCTCACAGCCGTCACTCTTCCCCTCGCCGCCGCAGGCCCGGCCTCGGCGACCACGACCGCGTACGACTCCACGTACTACAAGAACGCGATCGGCAAGACGGGGGCGAGCCTCAAGTCCTCGCTGCACACGATCGTCAGCAGCCAGACGAAGATCTCGTACTCCGCCGTCTGGGACGCGCTGAAGGTCACCGACCAGGACCCGAACAACAGCAACAACGTGATCCTGCTGTACAGCGGCGTCTCGCGGGCCAAGTCCCTCAACGGCGGGGACACCGGCGACTGGAACCGTGAGCACACCTGGGCCAAGTCCCACGGCGACTTCGGCGAGGTGACGGGCCCCGGCACCGACCTGCACCACCTGCGCCCCGCCGACGTCCAGGTCAACAGCGTCCGCGGCAACAAGGACTTCGACAACGGCGGCAGCACCGTCACGGGCGGCGGCGGCAGCCTCACCGACTCGGACTCCTTCGAGCCGCGCGACGCGGACAAGGGCGACGTCGCCCGCATGATCCTCTACATGGCCGTGCGTTACGACGGCGGCGACGGCTTCGCCGACCTGGAACCCAACGAGAAGGTCAGCAACGGCAGCGCCCCCTACATGGGCAAGCTCTCCGTCCTCAAGCAGTGGAGCGACGAGGACCCGCCGAGCGCCTTCGAGGAGAAGCGCAACCAGGTCATCTACGACACCTACCAGCACAACCGGAACCCGTTCATCGACCACCCGGAGTGGGTGGAGTCGATCTGGTAGCCGCGAGTCGCTCACCCCTGCTGCGGGCGACACGGTGCACGTCGTTCAGCGACTCCGTCAACCGCGCCGCCAGGTAACGGAGTTGTGAGGCTGTCGCGCTGCTGTCGCCGATGAGATCGACGGCATGGCCGAGCAGATCGTCGGCCATGTCGAGCTGAATGGCCTCGATGTCGTCGGCCATCCGGGACAGGTGGCTGGTCCCGCTCGCATCGGTGAAGAGGTAGCAGGGGTGGCCGTCGAGATTGACCCAGGGCAGAAGCCGCGGCCGACCGGACATCACGCGGTCACCTCACTCACGAGTACGTACGGGCGCACGAGCCGGGAATCCTCTCCCCGCAACGGGGCCAGGTGCGGGGACGGGCGGCGCGGCGGGTCCGGCGGCATGGGTGGAACCAGCGGTACGGGTGGGGGCGCGGGCGGCGAATGCCCGGCGCACCGGGGACACCCGGGGGCGGGCCGGAGGAGCCGGAACAGCGGCTCGGCCAGGCGGGCGATGAGGTGGAACACGTCTTCAACTCCTGTGCGGTGCACGGATATCGCTGTGTAGCGATCCGCTCACAGAGTGAGACCGCGAGAGCTAGGCTCGCCAGAGGGTCGGATGTGACAAAGCATCTGTCACACGGGAGCTGACGTTGAGTAATACCTATGGGGACTGGTTGCGGTCGGCACGTGAGGCGGCCGGCCTGACGCAGCAGGAGCTTGCGGTGGCGGCCGTGATGACGCGTTCGCACATCGCACACATCGAGGCGGGGCGCCGCTTGCCCTCCAAGGAGGACGCGCGCCGCTTGGACAAGGCGTTGAACACCGGTGATGTATTGAGCAGCTTCCTGCCGGACAGCGACGTGGCCATAGCGGAGCACTTCGAGACCGCCCACCGGCTCGAACAACAAGCCACGGAGCTGCGTGAGTTCGCGCTCTCGTTCGTTCCCGGCATCCTCCAGACGGAGCGATACGCCCGTGCGGTTCTGGGCCCTTCGTACCCTCCCCTGGGCGAAAAGGAATGTGACAGGCTCGTTGTCACACGCCTTGAAAGGGCGAAGATCCTTGAGAACCCCGTGTCGCCCATGGTGTGGGCGCTCCTCGACGAGGGCGTTCTTTGTCGCCCCATGGGCGGCCCTGCCGTGATGGCCGAGCAGGTGACGCACATCGTGAGGTTGGCGGAGTCGAGACGTATCCGCGTACACGTGCTGCCGCGATCGTTGGGCTTCCACCCGCTGCTCGAAGGCATGCTGACGCTGATGTGGTTCGATGACCAGCCGCCTGTGGCGTACAGCGAAGGGGTACGCATGGGCAAGGTCCATGAATCCCCCGCCATGGTTCAGCAGCTGCAAGCTCGTTACGATCTTGCGCTGAGCGACGCACTGCCACTCAAGGAGTCACTGGCCCTACTGAGAGCGACAGCGAAGGACTACGGACATCATGACTGACCCGCTCATCCCGAACGCAGCCGCGCTGAACGGCTGGCGCAAGTCCTCCTACAGCGGCAGCGAGGGCGGAAGCTGCCTGGAAGTCCTGGACCACCACCCCACCGGCGTCCCCGTCCGCGACTCCAAAACCCCGAACGGGCCCGCAGTGCTCATCTCCACACCACACTGGGCGACGTTCATCACCGCACTCAAGGAAGGACGCCTCTGCGAATGACTGAAGCAACGAGCGGCTCCGGGAGTTAGGGCCCCGCCCTGCTCATCTCCGCACAGGGCTGGGGCTCGTTCATCGCGGGGGTCAAAGCGGACGCGCAGGGTCACGTCGGCGCGAACATCCTCAACCGCGCCGACAGTACGACCACTCGCGGCCCCGGCGCCCTGAGCGCCGTCGACAGGTCGTCCCGGAGCGTCTCCGGTGACGTACGGACCGCCGGTACGCCGAAGGACTCGGCCAGGGCCGTGAAGTCCGGGCCAGTCAGGTCCGTGCCGACGGCGGAGCCGTACGCGGCCGTCGCGTACTCGCGCAGGATGCCGTAGCCGCCGTCGTCGACGATCAGCCAGGTCACGTTCGAAGACTCCTGCTTCGCCGTGGCCAGTTCGGCGATCGAGTACAGGGCGCCGCCGTCGCCGGAGACCGCGAGAACCGGCGTCGTCGGGTCGGCCGCCGCCGCGCCGAGAGCGGCCGGGTAGGCGTAGCCGAGGCCGCCCGCGCCCTGGGCGGAGTGCATCGCGTCGGGCCAGGCGGCCCAGGCCCAGTAGCTGAGGATCGTCATGTCCCAGAAGGACGGGGAGCGGGGCGGGAGCGCCGCCCGGATCGAGGACAGCACCTCCTGCTCCAGGGTCAGGTCCTGACCCTGGATGCGTTCACGTACGGCGCGCAGGACCTCGGCGACCCGGGCCGGCGCCCCGGCGTCCGCCCGCTCCTCCTCCACCGTTTCGAGCAGCGCTTGCAGTGCCAGGCGGGCGTCCGCGTGGATGCCGAGGGCCGGGTGGTTGGACTCCAGCTTGCCCGCGTCCGCCTCGATCTGGATGGTTCGGCCGCGCGGGGCGAAGGTGTGGTAGTTCGAGGACAGTTCGCCGAGGCCCGAGCCGATCACAAGGAGGACGTCGGCCGCTTCAAGGAACTCCGTCATGTGGCGGTCCTCCAGCCATGACTGGAGCGAGAGCGGGTGGTCCCAGGGGAACGCGCCCTTGCCGCCGTACGTGCACGCGACCGGGGCGGACAGCCGCTCCGCCAGTTCGCGCAGCTTGCCCGCCGCGTCCGCGCGGATCACGCCGCCGCCCGCGATGATCGCGGGGCGTTCGGCACGGGTCAGCAAGTCGGCGGCCAGGGCCGTGAGTTCGGGCGCCGGTGCCAGTTCGTGCGGGAAGGCGTCCGCCGCCGACAGTACGGGGAGCGTCGCGGGAGCCTCCAGGACATCCTGCGGGATCTCCACGTACACCGGGCCATGCGGCACGCTCAGCGCCGATTCCCAGGCCGCCGCGATCGCGGACGGGATCTGGGACTGGGTGCGGACCGGGTGGACCGACTTCACCACGTCACGGAAGGCCGCCTGCTGGTCCTTCAGCTCGTGCAGATGGCCCCGGCGTCCGCCGCCCAGCCCCGCCACCGGGACCTGGCTAGCCACCACGAGCACCGGGGCGGAGGCCGCCGCCGCCTCCTGGAGCGCGGGCAGGGTCAGGAGGGCGCCGGGGCCCGTCGACACGAACAGCGGGGCGACCTCGCCGGTGACCCGGCCGTACGCGTCCGCCGCGAACCCGGCGTTCAGCTCGGTCCGCAGGCCCACGTAGCGCAGCAGGTCGCAGCGGCGCAGCGCGTCGAAGAGGCCGAGGGCGTGCTGGCCGGGGAGGCCGAAGACGGTGGACGCGCCGAGACCCGCGAGCGCCTCCACGACGAGGTCGCCGCCCGTGCGCCCCGGCGGCGGGTTGAGGGCCGCCTCCGTCTGGCGGGGCGTGGGGCGCAGGACCAGGTCGTGGTCGTGGGTCATGCATGACTCCTCAAACGTCGTTCAGGAGGCCGTCCGGGACTCCGCGATCTGCCGGGTCATGAGCGTCGTCAGCTCGTACGCGGTGTGCGAGGCGGCGACGGCGGTGATCTCCGCGTGATCGTACGCGGGCGCCACCTCGACCACGTCGGCCGAGACGACGTTGCAGGAGGCCAGGCCGCGCAGGATCTCAAGCAGCTCGCGCGAGGTCATGCCGCCCGCCTCGGGCGTGCCCGTGCCGGGGGCGTGCGCCGGGTCGAGGCAGTCGATGTCGATGGAGATGTAGAGCGGGCGGTCGCCGATGCGCTGGCGGAGTTGGTCGGCGACCTCGTCGGCGCCGCGCCGGTAGATGTCCGCCGAGGTGACGATGCCGAAGCCCATCTTCTCGTCGTCGGTGAGGTCCTGCTTGCCGTAGAGCGGGCCGCGCGTGCCGACGTGGGAGAGCGCCGACGTGTCGAGGATGCCCTCCTCCACGGCGCGGCGGAACGGCGTGCCGTGCGTGTACTCGGCGCCGAAGTACGTGTCCCAGGTGTCGAGGTGCGCGTCGAAGTGGAGCAGGGCGACCGGGCCGTGCTTCTTGGCGACGGAGCGGAGCAGGGGCAGCGCGATGGTGTGGTCGCCGCCGAGCGTCATCATGCGGGCGCCGGTGGCGAGCAGGTCGTCGGCCGCCGCCTCGATCGTCTCGACGGCCTCGTTGATGTTGAACGGGTTCGCCGCGATGTCACCCGCGTCCGCCACCTGCGCGAGCGCGAACGGCGACGCGTCCTGCGCCGGGTTGTACGGGCGCAGGAGCCGGGACGCCTCACGGATCGCGTTGCCACCGAAGCGGGCGCCGGGCCGGTAGGAGACCCCGGTGTCGAACGGCACGCCGACCACGGCCACGTCCGCCGTCCCGACCTCGTCGAGGCGCGGCAGGCGGGCGAAGGTGGCGGGTCCCGCGTAGCGCGGGATGCGCGAGGAGTCGACGGGGCCGACCGGTCCGGCCGGGGTGCTCTGCTGCTCGTTGGTCACGGGGTGCCTTTCACGGACGTACGGGTAAGGGTTCGGCGGCGTCGGTCAGTCGCCGTACAGCTCGGGGCGGCGGTCCCCGAACACGTCGTTGTGCTCGCCGAGGCGCTTGTCGCGGGCGGTCGCGAGGTCGCAGGAGGCGAGCAGCAGGGCGGGGCCCTCGGTCGGGGTGTGCCCGGCGAGCGGGAAGCCGTCCGGGTCGACGATCACGGAGCCCCCGGTCCAGGGGACGCCGCGCTCCTCCCCGGCCCGGTCGCAGGCGGCGACGTAGATCCGGTTGACGGCGGCGTCGGCCTGAACGCGGACGACCTCGCCGGGGCGCTCGCCCTCCGGGCGCGGGAAGAGCGGCCAGTTCACGGGGGCGCAGAGCAGTTCGGCGCCGGCCAGGGCGGTGCGCCGCACCCACTCGGGGAACTCGACGTCGTAGCAGACCATGACGCCGATCCGGCCGACGCCCTCGACGTCGACGACGGGCGGGGCCTGGTCCCCGGGCACGAAGAAGTCCTTCTCGGTGCCGAAGAGGTGGACCTTGCGGTAGACGGCGCGGACGGTGCCGGTGGGGTCGATGAGCACGGCCGAGTTGCGGACCAGGCCGTCCTCGTCCAGTTCGGCGAAGCCCGCGACCAGCGTCACGCCGTGGCGGCGGGCGGCTTCCCGCCAGGCGGTGACGGTCGGCCCGTCGGCCGGTTCGGCGAGGGCGCGGGCCTCCGCCGGGTCGGCGAAGACATAGCCGCTGTTGGCCAGCTCCGGCAGCACGACGACGCGCGCCCCGGCGTCGGCCGCGGCGCGGATCGCCTGTTCGGCGGCCGCCAGGTTCCCGGCCGTGTCACCCACCGCGAGGGCGAGCTGGGCGCAGGCCACGGTCGTCGTCGTCACGCTTGAGCACCTTCGCTGACGTCATGGATCCGGACGCTCCCCAGGATGCCTCTGCCGGGCGCGCCTTCCGAACGCCTCCGGGGCGCAATCCGCCGCCCCACCTGTCCATCCTGTACAGCCCCGACGCCCGTCCACCTTCCGGGACCGATCAACGCCGCCGCCCGGCCCTGGGCACAATGGACCCATGCCGATACCCGGGATCCCCAGCGACAGTCCGACCCGTGCCGCCCTGATCGAGCACCTCGTCCGTACCCGCATCGCGGGCGATGTGGCCACCCCTCGCGAGAACAACCTCTCCCACTACCGCAAGCTCGCGAACGGCGACCGGCACTACTGGCTGGGCCTCGAACTCGGCGACCGCTGGGGCGACGAGCAGGACGTACTCGCCGTCATGGCCGAACGCTGCGGCGTCGTCGACGACCCCGGGCACCGGTACGGGCAGGACACCATCGACCCCGAGCTGACCGTCGACGCGCTCGAACGGATGGCGGCGCGGCTGCGCAAGGCCGCGCAGGACCGGCAGCGGGTCCTCCTCGCGACCGGGCACCCCGGGGGCCTGCTCGACGTCCACCGGGCGACCGCCGTCGCGCTGCGCGCCGCCGGCTGCGAGATCGTCGTCATCCCTGAGGGGCTCGCCACCGACGAGGGTATGGTCTTCCAGTTCGCCGACGTCGCCATGCTGGAGCGCGGGGCGACCCTGTGGCACACGCACGCGCCCGAGCCCATGACGCGGATCCTCGACGGGCTGCTCCGCGAGGGGCGTCCGCTGCCCGACCTGGTCGTCGCCGATCATGGCTGGGCCGGGTGCGCGGCCCAGCGCGGGCTTGACTCCGTCGGTTACGCGGATTGCAACGACCCGGCGCTGTTCCTGGCGGAGGCGGAGGGCACGATGCAGGTCACGGTCCCCTTGGACGATCATGTGACGAGCCCGCGCCACTATGACCCGATGACGGCGTACCTGCTGGACTGCGCGGGCCTGCTGGGCTAGCCGTCGCCGTCTCGCCGTAGGGCGTCTGTGGGTGTGCGACCGCTGCGCCGTCGTGGCTGGTCGCGCAGTTCCCCGCGCCCCTGAGATGCGCACTTCGTGCGCCATCTCAGGGGCGGGGGAGGCGCGGCGAAGCCGCGGTCCTCCAGGGGCGCGGGGAACTGCGCGACCAGCCACGACGCGACCCGCACCCGAACCCGGTACCTACCAGGGCCGCAACCCTTCCTCCCGGCGCTGCGCGAACCCCGGGGTCGGGTCCAGGTAGACCCGGCGCACCGCGGGGAACCGTTCCCGCAACCGCCGAGCCGCCTCCTCACAGGCCCACTCAATCTGGGCAGCAGTGGACGCGTCGCGGAAATCGACCTTCGCCGCGACCAGCGCCTCGCGCGGCCCTTGCACCAGCGTGGTGAGTTCGAGGACCGCCTCGACGTGTTCCCCGGAGAGCAGGATCTCCCGGATCTCGGCCCGGACGGAGCGGGGCAGCGGCCGCCCCACGAGGAGCTGCGCGTTGGAGCGGCCGAGCACCCACGCGACCCAGAGCAACAGGACGCCGATGCACAGCGAAGCGACCCCGTCCCAGACCCCGGACCCGGTGAGCTGCCCGCCCAGCAAACCACCGGCGGCGAGGAGCAGGCCGGCGAGCGCCGCGCTGTCCTCCAGGACGACGGCCTTCACGGCGGTGTCGGGCGTGTGCCGCAGATACGTACGGAAGGGCGCCCGGACCCGGTGCGCCTCGCCCCGCGCCTGCTTGACGGCGGTCCGCAGGGAGAACCCTTCCAGCAAGAAGGCGACCGCCAGCACGATGTACGACACCAGCGGGTCGCCCAGCTCCTCCCCCGCGACCAGCGTGTGGACGCCGTCGTACAGCGAGAACACCGCACCGCCCACGAACGTGGCGACGGCCGCGAGCAGCGCCCACACGTACCGTTCGCCCCCGTACCCGAGCGGATGCTCTTCGTCGGCGGGTTTCTCGCTGCGTTTGAGCGCGGTGAGGAGCAGCAGTTCGGTGACGGTGTCGGCGAAGGAGTGCGCGGCCTCGGAGAGCATCGCGCTGGAGCCGCTGATGATCCCGGCGACCGCTTTGGCGAGGGCGATCCCGAGGTTCGCCCCGGCGGCGACGAGGACGGTGGCGACGCTCTCCCCTCCGGCCTCGCCCGTCTCGTCCTCTCCATCACGTTGCTCAACCCGTGCATCCATGTACGGGACGTTATGTCCGATCAGCGCGGGACGCGAACGACGCCCTCCTGGATGACGGTGATCGCGAGCCGTCCGTCCCGGGTGTAGATGCGGGCCTGTCCGAGCCCGCGCCCGCCGGACGCGGACGGTGACTCCTGGTCGTAGAGGAGCCATTCGTCGGCGCGGAAGGGCCGGTGGAACCACATGGCGTGGTCGAGGGAGGCGCCGACCACGTCGCCGACGGCCCAGCCGCCGCGCCCGTGCGCGAGCAGGACGGAGTCGAGGAGCGTCATGTCGGAGACGTAGGTGGCGAGGCAGACGTGCAACAGGTGCGCGGAGTCCTCCGTGGCCTCGGTGGCGCCGTCGAGCTTGCCGTTCGTGCGGAACCAGACCTGCGAGCGCGGCGGCTGCGGGTCGCCCACGAAGGCGAACGGGGGTTCCCCCACGTACCGCAGGTCCACGGCCTCGCGCGCTTCGAGGAGCCGGTCGGCGACGCCGGGGTCGACGAACACGTCGTGGTAGCGCGGCAGCATTTCTGCGGCCGTGGGCAGCGTCTCGGGGTCGGGCGCGGGCGGCATCGGGGCCTGGTGGTCGAGCCCTTCCTCGTACGTCTGGAAGGACGCGGAGAGGTGGAAGATCGGCTGCCCGTGCTGGATGGCGACGACGCGGCGCGTGGTGAAGGAGCGCCCGTCCCTGATCCGGTCGACGGTGTAGACGATGGGCGCGCCCGGGTCGCCCGCGACGAGGAAGTACGCGTGCAGGGAGTGCGCGAACCGGTCCGCCGGGACGGTGCGTCCGGCGGCGACGAGGGCCTGGGCGGCGACCTGCCCGCCGAAGACGCGCGGGACGACGGCGGACCGGGACTGGCCGCGGAAGACGTCCTGCTCGATCCGCTCCAGGTCGAGCAGATCGAGCAGGGACTCAAGAGCCTGGTTCATACAGGTAGGTGTACGTCAGGTGCTTGTCGGCCGGGTTACAGGCCCATGTTCTTCGCGATGATCATCTTCATGACCTCGCTGGTGCCGCCGTAGATGCGGTTGACGCGGTTGTCCGCGTACAGGCGGGCGATCGGGTACTCGTTCATGAAGCCGTAGCCGCCGTGGAGCTGGAGGCAGCGGTCGATGACGCGGTGGGCGACCTCGGTGCAGAACAGCTTCGCGGACGCGGCCTCGGCAGCGGTCAGCTCACCGGCGTCGAGCGCTTCGAGAGCGCGGTCGGCGACGGCCTCGGCGGCGTCGACCTCGGCCTGGCAGGCGGCCAGCTCGAACTTGGTGTTCTGGAAGGAGGCGACGGGCTTGCCGAAGACGGTGCGCTCCTGGACGTACTCCTTGGCGAACCGCACGGCGGCCTTGGCCTGCGCGTACGCGCCGTAGGCGATGCCCCAGCGCTCGGAGGCGAGGTTGGTGCCGAGGTAGCCGAAGCCCTTGTTCTCCTCGCCGAGGAGGTCCTCGGCGGGCACCTTGACGTCGACGAACGCCAGCTCGGCGGTGTCGGAGACGCGCAGGCCGAGCTTGTCGAGCTTGCGGCCGATGGAGTAGCCCTCGGACTTGGTGTCGACCGCGAAGAGGGAGATGCCGAAGCGGCGGTCGTCCTCGCGCGGCGCGGAGGTGCGGGCGCAGACGATGACGCGGTCGGCGTGGACGCCGCCGGTGATGAAGGTCTTGGCGCCGTTGAGCACGTAGTGCGTGCCGTCGTCGGAGAGCTTGGCGGTGGTCTTCATGCCCGCGACGTCGGAGCCGGTGCCCGGCTCGGTCATCGCGAGGGCCCACATCTCCTCGCCGGAGACGAACTTCGGCAGGTAGCGCTTCTTCTGCTCGTCGGTGGCGAGCATCTTGATGTAGGGCAGGGCGAGCAGGACGTGGACGCCGGAGCCGCCGAAGGAGACGCCCGCGCGCGCGGTCTCCTCGTACTGGATGGCCTCGAACTTGTGGGTGTCGAGGCCCGCGCCGTCGTACTCCTCCGGCACGTTGATGCCGAACAGGCCGAGTTCGGCCATCTTGCCGTACAGCTCGCGCGGGACGATGCCCTCCTGGAACCACGCGTCGTAGTGCGGGACGACCTCGGCCTCGATGAAGGCGCGCAGGGTCTCCCGGAACGCCTCGTGGTCCTCATTGAAAACGGTACGGCGCACGGAGAACTCTCCCTCTACGACGGTGTCCAGGGCGTGTGTCCCGACAAGACGGGCCATACGCGACTAAGCGCTTGCTCAGAGAAACGTTACCGGCCAGTCACTGGAGCGTCCAGAGATACACATCACTCCGCCGCGGCGGCGAACGCCCCACGCGCCAGCTTGTGCAACATGGCCGCCGTCGCGGCGCGGCCCGGCAGCGAGCCCGGGCGGCTGAGGTGCGGCGTGGAGTTCAGCAGACCGAAGACCGCGTGCACGGCCACGCGCGCGTGGGGCTCCAGAAGGTCCGGGTACACCTTGCGCACCGCGTCCACCCACAGCTCCACGTACTGGCGCTGCAACTGCCGCACCAGCTTGCGGTCGCTGTCGCGCAGCCGGTCCAGCTCCCGGTCGTGCAGGGTGATCAGGTCCCGGTCGTCGAGCGCGAAGTCGATGTGGCCCTCGATGAGCGAGTCGAGCAGCGCCCCGGGCCCGGAGTGCGCCTCGGCGACGCGCCGCTTGCCGCCGGTCAGCAACTGGCCGCTGATCCCGACGAGCAGCTCGGCGAGCATCGCGTCCTTGCCCGCGAAGTGGCGGTACAGGCCGGGGCCGCTGATGCCGACGGCGGCTCCTATCTCGTCGACCCCGACCCCGTGGAACCCACGCTCGGCGAAGAGCCGCGCGGCCTCTTTGAGGATCTGCTCGCGGCGGGTGGGGGCGTCGGTTCTGGTGGCCATGGAACCAATTCTAGACAGGCGAGTTAGCGACCGTTAACCTGACCGCAACAGGTTAACGGTCATTAACGTTTTCGACGGCCCGCCGGTCATACATGCCGAGGGGGTCCGTGACGCTCATTGCTTGATGAGGAGACCGCAGGATGCACGAGGCACCGGAGCTGACGAGCGCGGCGGATCCCGCGTCGGAGGCCTGGAAGGCCAATGAGGCGGCCCACCGGGCGCTCGGCGAGGAGCTGCGCGCCAAGCTCGCCGCGGCCCGGCTCGGCGGCGGCGAGCGGGCCAGGGCGCGGCACACCGCGCGCGGCAAGCTGCTCCCCCGCGACCGCGTGGACGCGCTGCTCGACCCGGGCTCGCCGTTCCTGGAGCTGGCGCCGCTCGCCGCGGACGGGATGTACGAGGGGCAGGCGCCGGCCGCCGGGGTGATCGCCGGGATCGGCCGGGTCGCGGGCCGCGAGTGCGTGATCGTGGCGAACGACGCGACGGTCAAGGGCGGCACGTACTACCCGATGACGGTGAAGAAGCACCTGCGCGCGCAGGAGGTGGCCCTGGAGAACCGGCTGCCCTGCGTGTACCTGGTGGACTCCGGAGGCGCGTTCCTGCCGATGCAGGACGAGGTGTTCCCCGACCGCGAGCACTTCGGGCGGATCTTCTACAACCAGGCGCGGATGTCGGGCGCGGGCATCCCGCAGATCGCGGCGGTCCTCGGCTCGTGCACGGCGGGCGGCGCGTACGTCCCGGCGATGAGCGACGAGGCGGTGATCGTCCGCAACCAGGGCACGATCTTCCTCGGCGGCCCGCCGCTGGTGAAGGCGGCCACGGGTGAGGTGGTGACGGCCGAGGAGCTGGGCGGCGGCGAGGTCCACTCCCGCGTCTCCGGCGTCACCGACCACCTCGCGGAGGACGACGCGCACGCGCTGCGCATCGTCCGCACCATCGCCTCCACGCTCCCCGAGCGCGGCCCGCTGCCATGGTCGGTGAAGGCGCCCGTCGAGCCGAAGGTCGACCCGGCGGGCCTGTACGGCGCGGTGCCGGTCGACTCCCGCACCCCCTACGACGTACGCGAGGTCATCGCGCGCGTGGTCGACGGTTCGCGGTTCGCCGAGTTCAAGGCCGAGTACGGGCAGACGCTCGTCACCGGGTTCGCGCACATCCACGGCCACCCGGTCGGCATCGTCGCCAACAACGGCATCCTGTTCTCCGAGTCCGCCCAGAAGGGCGCCCACTTCATCGAACTGTGCGACCAGCGCGGCATCCCGCTGGTCTTCCTGCAGAACATCTCGGGCTTCATGGTCGGCAAGGACTACGAGGCGGGCGGCATCGCCAAGCACGGCGCCAAGATGGTCACCGCCGTCGCCTGCACGCGCGTGCCGAAGCTGACCGTCGTCATCGGCGGCTCGTACGGCGCGGGCAACTACTCGATGTGCGGCCGCGCCTACTCCCCCCGCTTCCTGTGGATGTGGCCCGGCGCGAAGATCTCCGTGATGGGCGGCGAGCAGGCCGCGTCGGTCCTCGCGACCGTCAAGCGCGACCAGATGGAGGCGCGCGGCGAGGAGTGGTCGGCCGAGGACGAGGAGACGTTCAAGGCCCCGGTCCGCGCCCAGTACGAGACTCAGGGCAGCGCCTACTACGCGACGGCGCGCCTGTGGGACGACGGCGTGATCGACCCACTGGAGACCCGCCAGGTCCTGGGCCTGGCCCTGACCGCCTGTGCCAACGCGCCGCTGCCGGAGAAGTCCGGCGGGTTCGGCGTCTTCCGGATGTGAGGGGAGGGACCCGCATGACGAACATCGACGAGACCGAGACCGCTCTGTTCGACACCGTACTCGTGGCCAACCGTGGCGAGATCGCCGTCCGCGTCATCCGCACACTGCGTGACCTCGGCATCCGCTCGGTCGCGGTGTACAGCGACGCCGACGCCGACGCACGGCACGTGCGCGAGGCGGACGAGGCGGTACGCATCGGCCCGCCCCCGGCGACCGAGAGCTACCTCTCCATCGAGAACCTCATCGAGGCCGCGAGGAAGACCGGCGCGCAGGCCGTGCACCCCGGGTACGGGTTCCTCGCGGAGAACGCCGGGTTCGCGCGCGCCTGCGAGGAGGCGGGCCTTATTTTCATCGGCCCGTCCGCCGACGCGATCGCGCTGATGGGCGACAAGATCCGCGCCAAGGAGACGGTGTCGACGGCCGGGGTGCCGGTGGTCCCGGGCGGCCGCGACCCAGAGCTGGCGGAGGCGGCACGCGCGTTGGGCGCGCCGGTCCTCCTCAAGCCCTCGGCGGGCGGCGGCGGCAAGGGCATGCGGCTGGTCCGCGACCTGTCCACCCTGGACGACGAGATCGCCGCCGCGCGGCGCGAGGCCCGCGCCTCCTTCGGCGACGACACCCTCCTGGTCGAGCGGTGGATCGACCGCCCCCGGCACATCGAGATCCAGGTCCTCGCCGACGCGCACGGCAATGTCGTGCACCTGGGCGAGCGCGAATGCTCGTTGCAGCGCCGCCACCAGAAGATCGTCGAGGAGGCGCCGAGCGTCCTGCTGGACGAGGCCACGCGCGCGGCGATGGGCGCGGCGGCCGTGGAGGCGGCCCGCAGTTGCGGCTACCGGGGCGCGGGCACGGTCGAGTTCATCGTCCCCGGCGAGGACCCGTCCGCGTACTGCTTCATGGAGAT
The DNA here is from genome assembly GCF_040644575.1 of Streptomyces sp. NPDC046939. Taxonomy (NCBI): domain Bacteria; kingdom Bacillati; phylum Actinomycetota; class Actinomycetes; order Kitasatosporales; family Streptomycetaceae; genus Streptomyces; species Streptomyces sp. NPDC046939. Next base: position 37,336 of record NZ_JBEYWV010000028.1, on the reverse strand, counting down.
GAACACCCGCCTCCAGGTGGAGCACCCGGTCACCGAGCTGATCACCGGCCTCGATCTGGTGGAGTGGCAGATCAGGGTCGCGGCGGGCGAACCGCTCCCCTTCACCCAGGACGACATCACGCTGACCGGCCACGCGGTCGAGGCCCGCCTCTGCGCCGAGGACCCGTCCCGCGGCTTCCTCCCGTCGGGCGGCACGGTCCTCGCCCTGCACGAGCCGACCGGCACCGGCATCCGCACGGACTCGGGCCTCAGCGAAGGCACCGAGGTCACCTCCCTCTACGACCCGATGCTCGCGAAGGTCATCGCCTACGGCCCCGACCGCGCGACGGCCCTGCGCAGGCTGCGCGCCGCGCTGGCCCGCACGGTGACGCTGGGCGTGCCGACGAACGCCGGCTTCCTGCGGCGCCTCCTGGCCCACCCGGACGTGGTCTCGGGCGAGATGGACACGGGCCTGGTGGAGCGCGCGGCGGACACCCTGGTCGACTCGGAGGTCCCTCCCGCCGTCTACGCGGCGGCGGGCGCCCTGCGCCAACAGCGCCTCGCGCCGCCGGAGGGGCCGGGCTGGTCGGACCCGTTCTCCCGCCCCGACGGCTGGCGCCTGGGCGGCGATGCGGCCTGGACGGTCCACCACCTGCGCGTCCCGGGCCACGACCCGGTGGAGGTCCGCGTCCGCGGCGCGGAGATCCTGGTGTCGGGCGCCCCCACCCGACCGGCCCGCCTCACCGCCACCGCCGGCGACTGGCTCGCCCTGGACGGCGACGCCTGGCACGTCCAGGACCACGACCCGGTGGCGGCGAGCCTCACGGGCGCGGGCCCGGGCGGCGCGGGCTCCCTGACGGCCCCGATGCCCGGCACGGTGACGGTGGTGAAGGTGGCGGTCGGCGACGAGGTGACCGCGGGCCAGAGCCTCCTGGTGGTCGAGGCGATGAAGATGGAACACGTCATCGCGTCCCCCCACGCGGGAGTGGTGACGGAGCTGGACGTAACCCCGGGCACGACGGTGGCCATGGACCAAACCCTGGCGGTGGTAGACCCCCTAGGGGCGCGGGGCAGTGCCGATCAGCCGCTCCGCGGCGGGGCGCGACCGGCCACGACGGCGCCGCACCCGCCAGAAACACGAACCTCCCCCAGCGAGGAGGCCCCGGCATGAGGACAACCCCCTCAGGGGCGCGGGGAACTGCGCGACCAGCCACGACGGCGCCGCAGCCGCCTCAGACGAGAACCCCCAACGGCGAGGAGGCACGCCGATGACCCCTGCCCTCCCCATGGTGGCCCCGGCGAAAAACCTCCCCACCCACGTCCGGATCCACGAGGTAGGCCCGAGGGACGGCCTCCAGAACGAGAAGAACCTGGTCCCCACGGAGGTCAAGGCCGAGTTCATCCACCGCCTCGCCGAAGCCGGCCTCACCACCATCGAGGCAACAAGCTTCGTCCACCCCAAGTGGGTCCCCCAACTGGCGGACGCGGAGACCCTGTTCCCCGCCCTCCAGGACCTCGACCCCGAAAAAATCCACCTCCCCGTACTCGTACCGAACGAAAAGGGCCTGACCCGAGCCCTGACCCTCGGTGCGAGCCGCATCGCCGTGTTCGCCAGCGCGACGGAGTCCTTCGCGAAGGCCAACCTGAACCGCACGATCGCCGAGTCCCTGGACATGTTCACCCCGGTGGTGACCCGCGCCAAGGAAGAGGGCGCCCACGTCCGCGGCTACCTCTCGATGTGCTTCGGCGACCCCTGGGAGGGCCCGGTCCCGGTCCCCCAGGTCGTGGCGACGGCGAAGGCCCTCATCGACATGGGCTGCGACGAACTGAGCCTCGGCGACACGATCGGCGTGGCGACACCCGGCCACGTCACCGCCCTGCTGACCGCGCTGAACGAGGCCGGCGTCGCCACACACCACCTCGGCGTCCACTTCCACGACACGTACGGCCAGGCCCTCTCCAACACCCTGGCGGCGCTCCAGCACGGCGTGACCACGGTGGACGCCTCCGCGGGCGGCCTGGGCGGCTGCCCGTACGCGAAGAGCGCCACCGGCAATCTCGCCACCGAGGACCTCGTCTGGATGCTGCGCGGACTCGGCATCGAGACCGGGGTCGACCTCGGCCGCCTCACCGCCACGAGCGCGTGGATGGCCGAACAACTGGGCCGACCGAGCCCGTCCCGCACCGTCCGCGCCCTGACCCACCAGGAGCAGTGAGTACACGATGGACCACCGTCTGAGCCCCGAGCTGGAAGAGCTGCGCCGCACGGTCGAGGCGTTCGCGCACGACGTCGTCGCGCCGAAGATCGGCGACTACTACGAGCGTCATGAGTTCCCGTACGAGATCGTCCGGGAGATGGGCCGCATGGGCCTGTTCGGCCTGCCGTTCCCGGAGGAGTACGGCGGGATGGGCGGCGACTACTTCGCGCTCGGCATCGCCCTGGAGGAGCTGGCCCGCGTCGACTCCTCGGTGGCGATCACCCTGGAGGCGGGTGTCTCGCTCGGCGCGATGCCGCTGCACCTGTTCGGCACGGAGGAGCAGAAGCGGGAGTGGCTGCCGCGCCTGTGCGCGGGCGAGATCCTGGGCGCGTTCGGCCTGACGGAGCCGGACGGCGGTTCGGACGCGGGCGGCACCCGTACGACGGCGGTCCGGGACGGCGACGAGTGGGTGATCAACGGCTCCAAGTGCTTCATCACCAACTCGGGGACGGACATCACGGGCCTGGTCACGGTCACCGCCGTCACGGGCCGGAAGCCGGACGGCCGCCCGCTGATCTCGGCGATCATCGTGCCGTCGGGGACGCCCGGGTTCACGGTCGCGGCCCCGTACTCGAAGGTCGGGTGGAACGCGTCGGACACGCGTGAGCTGTCCTTCTCGGACGTGCGCGTGCCGGTGGCGAACCTGCTCGGTGAGGAGGGCCGTGGGTACGCCCAGTTCCTGCGCATCCTCGACGAGGGCCGCATCGCCATCTCGGCGCTCGCCACCGGCCTCGCGCAGGGCTGTGTGGACGAGTCGGTGAAGTACGCGGCCGAGCGGCACGCGTTCGGCAAGCCGATCGGGACGAACCAGGCGATCCAGTTCAAGCTCGCGGACATGGAGATGCGGGCGCACATGGCCCGGGTCGGCTGGTACGACGCCGCGTCGCGGATGGTCGCCGGGGAGCCGTTCAAGAAGGAGGCGGCGATCGCGAAGCTGTACTCCTCGACGGTGGCGGTGGACAACGCGCGCGAGGCGACGCAGATCCACGGCGGCTACGGCTTCATGAACGAGTACCCGGTGGCCAGGATGTGGCGGGACTCCAAGATCCTGGAGATCGGCGAGGGCACGAGCGAGGTGCAGCGCATGCTGATCGCGCGGGAACTGGGCGTCGCGCAGTAGGGCTTCGCCGGGCCGGGGGCGGGACTGTCGTGGATCACAGACGTGTAGATCACAGACCCCGCCCCCTGGACATGCAGAGAACTTAGGTTAACCTTCCCTCAGTTCTTGAGACCCCGCCCGGCGCCGGTCCGGCACGTCCGAAAGCAGTGCGAGATGCCCAACGCCCGACTGTCCCGCCCCACCCGCCGCGGCATCCTCGCCGCAGGCGGCGCCCTCGGCCTCGGTGTCGCGCTCGCCGCCTGCGGCAGCGACGACGGCGGGAAAGACAGCGGCTCGGGCTCGACGACGAAGGGCAAGTCCGGCCCCTGGTCGTTCAAGGACGACCGCGGCACCACGGTGAAGCTGGACAAGGTCCCGGCGAACATCGTCGCCTTCACCGGCGTCGGCGCCGCCCTGTGGGACTACGGCGTCCAGGTCAAGGGCGTCTTCGGCCCGACGACGACCAAGGGCGGCAAGCCGGACGTGCAGGCCGGCGACATGGACGTCTCCAAGGTGACGGTCCTCGGCAACGCGTGGGGCCAGTTCAACATCGAGAAGTACGCGGGCCTCGCCCCGGACGTGCTGATCACGACGACGTTCGACAGCGCGGGCACCCTGTGGTCCGTCCCCGAGGAGTCCAAGGACAAGATCGCCAAGCTCGCCCCGAGCGTCGCGATCTCCGTCTTCGACCGCCAACTGACGCAGCCCCTTGAGCGCATGTGGGCGCTGGCCGAGTCGCTCGGCGCCGACCTGAAGGCCGACAAGGTCGTCGCGGCGAAGAAGCGGTTCGAGGACGCGGCGGCCCGCCTGCGCAAGGCCGCGAAGGCCCACCCCGACATCAAGGTCCTCGCCGGCTCGGCGAGCCAGGACATCTTCTACGTGTCCGGCACGAACCTCTCCATCGACCTGGAGTACTTCAAGGCGCTCGGCGTGAACTTCGTGGAGCCCACGGAGGCCGCGAAGAAGGCGTCCGGCGGCTGGTTCGAGAACCTGAGCTGGGAGAACGTCGACAAGCACAAGGCCGACATCATCATGATGGACGACCGCAGCCAGACCATCCAGCCGGCCGACATCGACGAGCCGACCTGGAAGCAGCTCCCCGCCGTGAAGGCCGGGCAGGTCATCCCGCGCTCCCCCGAGCCGATCCTGTCCTACGACAAGTGCGCCCCTCTCCTGGAGAACCTGGCCAAGGCCATCGAGACCGCGAAGAAGGTGTCCTGACCCCATGACCGTGACGGCCGAAGCTCCCGCTGTAACCCCTTTCCGATTCTTCGATCTGCGAGTGGTGCGCACCCGGCGCCTCGGCCCGTCACTGCTGAGGGTCACCTTCACCGGGGACGAGCTCGCCGCCTTCCACGGCGGCGGGCGCGACCAGTCCCTCTCGCTGTTCCTGCCGCGGCCGGGTCAGGACGCGCCCATCCTGCCGCCCGTCGAGCCCGGCGACGACGGCCGCGCCTGGCACGCGGCCTACCGGGCGATCCCGGACCACGAGCGCGCGGTCATGCGCTCGTACACGCTGAGCGGCCAGCGGCGCGCGCGGCCGGGGCATGTCGAGGAGATCGACATCGACTTCGTCCTGCACAACGACGGTCCGGCCGCCGCCGGGCCCGCCTGCCGCTGGGCGGAGGGCGCGCGCCCCGGCGACCGCGCCACCGTGCTCGGCCCGGCGGTCGCCGACAACGCGGCGGTGCGCTGCCGCCCGCCGCAGGACTTCGACTCCATCCTCATGTGGGGTGACGAGACGGCGCTGCCCGCCGCGCTCGGCGTCCTCGCCTGGCTGCCGTCGCACGTCTCCGCGCACGTGATCCTGGAGGTCCCGCGCCGCGGTGACGTCCAGCCGATCGTGACCGCCGCCGACGTGACCGTGGAGTGGCTGGTGCGCGAGGAGGGCGCTCCCACGGCGCTCGAAGCCATGCGCAGCGCCCAACTCCCGTCCGCCGCACGCCCGTACGCCTGGCTGGCCGGTGAGTGCGGGACGATGAAGGAGCTGCGCCGCCACCTCGTGCGCGAGCGCGGGTACGACAAGCGGGCGGTGACGTTCGTCGGGTACTGGAAGCGCGGGCTGAGCGAGGACGCGCTGCGGGAGCAGCCGGCCGCCGCCTGAGGCACAACGACACTGCCGAGGTGGCTGTTATCCGGCCACAGTAGGGCAATCCGGTCAAGAACCAGGGGCGGGGTCGCGCACTCAACTTAGGTTAGGCTAACCTAACCACCGAGTTCGCGACCTCGCCCTTTTCGCTGCCCCGCCCGGGATCACCCCGCCCCCACCCGGAGGAACCGTTCATGCGCTCGCACCTGCTCAATGACACGACCGCGGAGCTCTACCGCAGCTCCGTGACCGAGGGAATCGAGCGGGTGGCGGCCAAACTCGCCACCACCGCACGGCCGTTCACGGGCGTCACCCCGGACGCCCTCGCCCCCACTATCGACGCCGTCGACCTGGACCAGCCGCTCCACGACACGATGGCCGTGCTCGACGAGCTGGAGGACGTCTACCTCCGCGACGCCGTCTACTTCCACCACCCCCGCTACCTGGCGCACCTCAACTGCCCGGTCGTGATCCCCGCCGTGGTGGCCGAAGCCGTCCTGTCCGCCGTCAACTCCTCCCTCGACACCTGGGACCAGTCGGCGGGCGGCACGCTCATCGAGCGCAAGCTCATCGACTGGACCGCCGCCCGCATCGGCCTCGGCCCCGCCGCCGACGGCGTCTTCACCTCCGGCGGCTCGCAGTCCAACCTCCAGGCGCTGCTCCTGGCCCGCCAGGAGGCCAAGCCGGGCCCCGAGGGCTGGGAAGGCCCGGCCTCGCTCGCGAAACTGCGGATCTTCGCCTCCGACGTCAGCCACTTCAGCGTGAAGAAGTCCGCGCAGCTCCTCGGCCTCTCCGCCGACGCGGTCGTCTCGATCCCCGTCGACCGCAACAAGCGGATGCAGACCGTGGCGCTCGCCGCCGAGCTGGAGCGCTGCCGCGCCGAGGGCCTCGTCCCCATGGCCGTCGTCGCCACCGCGGGCACCACCGACTTCGGCTCCATCGACCCGCTGCCCGAGATCGCCGAGCTGTGCGCCCAGTACGACACGTGGATGCACGTCGACGCCGCGTACGGCTGCGGGCTGCTCGTCTCGCCGAGGAACCGCGACCGGCTCACCGGCATCGAGCGCGCCGACTCCGTCACCGTCGACTACCACAAGTCCTTCTTCCAGCCGGTGAGTTCGAGCGCGATCCTGGTCCGCGACGGCGCCACCCTGCGCCACGCGACCTACCACGCCGAGTACCTCAACCCGCGCCGTACGGTCGCCGAGCGCATCCCCAACCAGGTCGACAAGTCCCTCCAGACGACCCGCCGCTTCGACGCGCTCAAGCTGTGGATGACGCTGCGCGTCATGGGCGCCGACGGCATCGGCACCCTCTTCGACGAGGTGTGCGACCTCGCCCACGAGGGCTGGAAGCTGCTCGCCGCCGACCCGCGCTTCGACGTCGTCGTGGAGCCGAGCCTGTCCACGCTCGTCTACCGCTACATCCCCGCCGCCGTCACCGACCCCGCGGAGATCGACCGCGCCAACCTCTACGCCCGCAAGGCCCTGTTCGCCTCCGGCGACGCCGTCGTCGCGGGCACCAAGGTGGGCGACCGCCAGTACCTGAAGTTCACCCTGCTCAACCCCGAGACGACCCTCGCCGACATCTCGGCCGTCCTCGACCTCATCGCCGGCCACGCCGAGCAGTACCTGGGAGACACCCTTGACCGCGCTTCCTGAGTCCCGAGACTCCTCCACCGCGTACGACTTCATCGGGATCGGGCTCGGACCGTTCAACCTCGGCCTCGCCTGCCTGACCGAACCCATAGCCGAGCTGAACGGCGTGTTCCTGGAGTCCAAGCCGGACTTCGAGTGGCACTCCGGCATGTTCCTGGAGGGCGCCCACCTCCAGACCCCGTTCATGTCGGACCTCGTCACGCTCGCCGACCCGACCTCCCCGTACTCGTTCCTCAACTACTTGAAGGAGCAGGGGCGGCTCTACTCGTTCTACATCCGTGAGAACTTCTATCCGCTGCGCGTCGAGTACAACGACTACTGCCGCTGGGCCGCCGCCAAGGTCTCGTCCATCCGCTTCAACACGACGGTCACCTCCGTCACGTACGACGAGGGCGACGGCCTCTACACCGCCACCACCGAGAGCGGCGCCACCTATCGCGCCCCGCACCTGGTCCTCGGCACCGGCACCCCGCCGCACATCCCCGAGGCCGTCCAGGGCCTCGGCGGCGACCACCTGCACAACTCCCGCTACCTCCAGCACAAGGAGGAGCTGCAGAAGAAGGAGTCGATCACGCTGATCGGCAGCGGCCAGTCCGCCGCCGAGATCTACTACGACCTGCTCAACGAGATCGACGTCCACGGCTACCGCCTGAACTGGGTCACGCGCTCCCCGCGCTTCTTCCCGCTCGAATACACCAAGCTGACCCTTGAGATGACGTCCCCGGACTACATCGACTACTTCCACGCGTTGCCGGAGACCACCCGGTATGCCCTGGAGGAGCGGCAGAAGGGTCTGTTCAAGGGCATCGACGGCGAGCTGATCGACGCCATCTTCGACCTGCTGTACCAGAAGAAGCTCAGCGGCCCGGTGCCGACGCGTCTGCTCACCAACTCCGCTCTGGTCAGCGCGCGTTACGAGGACGGCACGTACACCCTCGGCCTGCACCAGGAGGAGCAGGACAAGACGTACGAGCTGCGGACCGAGGGCCTGATCCTCGCCACCGGCTACAAGTACCAGGTCCCGGCGTTCCTGGAGCCGGTCAAGGACCGCATCCGGTTCGACGGGCGGGGGCGCTTCGACGTCGCCCGCAACTACGCCATCGACACCACCGGGCGCGGCATCTTCCTGCAGAACGCGGGCGTGCACACGCACAGCATCACCAGCCCCGACCTGGGCATGGGTGCCTACCGCAACAGCTACATCATCGGCGAGCTGCTCGGCACCGAGTACTACCCCGTCGAGAAGACCATCGCCTTCCAGGAGTTCTCCGTATGACCTTCGAGATACGCCCCCTCGACCCGACCAAGGACGCCGAACTCGTCCACGCATGGGTCACTCACCCCAAGGCGTCGTTCTGGCTGATGGGGAACGCCTCGCTGACGGACGTCGAGCGCGAGTACATGTCCATCGCCGCCGCCGAGCACCAGGACGCGTTCATCGGCGAGCGGGACGGCGTCCCCGTCTTCCTGATGGAGCGCTACGACCCCCGCCACGTGGAGCTGGTCGGCCTGTACGAGCCCGAGCCCGGCGACATCGGCATGCACTTCCTCGTCGCGCCGACCGACACCCCGGAGCACGGCTTCACGCGCGCCGTGATCACCGCGGTCATGAAATACCTGTTCGAGGACCCGGAGGTGGCACGCGTCGTCGTCGAGCCCGACGTGCGCAACAAGGCGGTGCACGCGCTCAACGAGGCCGTCGGCTTCGTCCCGGACCGGGAGATCGACAAGCCGGAGAAGAAGGCGCTGCTCAGCTTCTGCACGCGCGCCCAGTTCGAGGCAGCCACCGCCGAGGGGGCCCGCGCATGACCCTCGCCGAAGCCGTCTCCCACCTCTCCCCCGAACGCTGGGCCGAGGCCAACCGCCTCCTGATCCGCAAGGCGCTCGCCGAGTTCACCCACGAGCGGCTCCTCACCCCGGAGCCCCTGGGCGACGCCGGCCGGTACGTCGTCCGCAGCGACGACGGCAACACCCGCTACGAGTTCAGCGCCCGCCGACTGCGCCTGGACCACTGGCAGATCCCCGCCGACTCGATCACCCGCCACCGCGACGGCGCCGAACTCCCCCTCCAGGCGCTGGAGTTCTTCACCGAGCTGAAGGGCGCGCTCGGCCTGTCCGACGCGATCCTGCCGGTCTACCTGGAGGAGATCTCCTCCACCCTCTCCGGCACCTGCTACAAGCTGACCAAGCCCGACGTCACCGCCGCCGAGCTGGCCGCCTCCGGGTCCTTCCAGGACATCGAGACGGGCATGACCGAGGGCCACCCCTGCTTCGTCGCCAACAACGGCCGCCTCGGCTTCGGCATCCACGAGTACCTGTCGTACGCGCCGGAGACCGCGAGCCCCGTGCGGCTGATCTGGCTGGCGGCGACGCGCGAGCGGGCCGCCTTCACCTCGGGCGTCGGCGTCGACTACGAGTCTCTGCTCCGCGCCGAACTGGGCCAGGCCACCCTCGACCGCTTCGACGCCACCCTGCGCGACCAGGGCCTCGACCCGGCCGACTACCTGCTCATCCCCGTCCACCCCTGGCAGTGGTGGAACAAGCTGTCCGTCACCTTCGCCGCCGAGGTCGCCCAGCGCCGCCTCGTGCTCCTCGGCGAGGGCGACGACGAGTACCTGGCGCAGCAGTCCATCCGTACGTTCTTCAACTCGACCTCCCCCGAGAAGCACTACGTGAAGACGGCCCTGTCCGTCATCAACATGGGGTTCATGCGCGGCCTGTCGGCGGCGTACATGGAGGCGACGCCCGCCATCAACGACTGGCTGGCCGGGATCATCGAGAGCGACGAGGTCCTCAAGGGCACGGGCCTGACGATCATCCGCGAGCGCGCGGCCGTCGGCTACCGCCACCTGGAGTACGAGGCCGCCACCGACCGCTACTCGCCCTACCGCAAGATGCTGGCCGCCCTGTGGCGCGAGTCCCCGGTGCCGTCCCTCGCCGACGGCGAGCGCCTCGCGACCATGGCCTCGCTGCTGCACGTGGACCGTGCGGGCCGCTCCTTCGCGGGCGCCCTGATCGAGCGCTCGGGCCTGACGCCGCGCGAGTGGCTGAGGCCCTACCTCCACGCGTACCTGACGCCGCTGCTCCACAGCTTCTACGCCTATGACCTGGTGTTCATGCCGCACGGCGAGAACACCATCCTCGTCCTGGACGAGCGGGGCGTGGTCAAGCGCGCGGTGTGCAAGGACATCGCCGAGGAGATCGCGGTGATGGACACGGACGCGGTGCTCCCGCCGAAGGTGGACCGCATCCGCGTCGACGTCCCCGAGGACATGAAGCTGCTCTCGATCTTCACGGACGTCTTCGACTGCTTCTTCCGCTTCCTCGCGGCGAACCTGGTCGAGGACGGCGTCCTGGACGAGGACACGTTCTGGGCGGCGGTCGCCGACTGCGTCCGCGACTACCAGGAGTCCGCGCCGCACCTGGCGGACAAGTTCAAGCAGTACGACATGTTCGCGCCGACGTTCGCGCTGTCGGCCCTCAACCGGCTGCAACTGCGCAACAACCAGCAGATGGTCGACCTGGCGGACCCGTCGGGCGCGCTCCAGCTGGTCGGCGAGCTGGAGAACCCGATCGCGTAACGCGGCTCCGAAGACCGAAAGGGGCTCGGGAGACGGTCCTCCCGGGCCCCTTTCACACGAATGTCAGCCGGCCGGCCACGGCACCTGCGGCGACTTGTAGTACCCGATACCGAGAGCGTCCCAGCGCGGCGCCTGCGCGGCGAGCCGCACCTTGTACGTGTCCCAGTCGTGCGTGGCCGCGGGCGACCAACCCAGCTCCGCGACCCCGGGCAGGCGCGGGAACGCCATGTAGTCGAGGTGTGCGGACGTCGACAGGGTCTCCGACCACAGCGGCGCCTCGACGCCCTTCACGGCCTCACTCGGCGCGCCGGGCAGATAGGTGCCGGGGTCCCAGTCGTAGGACCGCCGCACCTCCACGTACCCCGCCCAGGACAGGCCGAGCGGTGTGTCCTTGGTGTACTTCATGTCGAGGTACGTGCGGTCGGCGGGCGAGATGATGAGCCCGGTCCCGTTCTTCGCGGCCTCGGCGACCCGCGCCTTCTCCGCAGCGCCGGTCCCTTCCGTGCCCCAGTACTGCGCGAGCGCGCCCTTGGCCGGCGTGGCCTCGGTGAGCTGGTGCCAGCCGACCACCGTCTTGCCGTACTTGGCGACGATGGGCTGCACCTTGTTCATAAAGGCGACGTAGTCCTCGTGGCTGGTGGAGTGGGCCTCGTCGCCGCCGATGTGGAGGTAGCGGCCGGGTGTGAGCGCCGCGACCTCCCGCACCACGTCGTCCACGAACTTGTACGTGATGTCCTTGTTGACACACAGCGAGCTGAAGCCGACCTCGGTGCCGGTGTAGAGCGGGGGCGCGACGCCGTCGCAGTTCAGCTCGGCGTAGGAGGCGAGCGCCGCGTTCGTGTGGCTCGGCATGTCTATCTCGGGCACGACCTCCAGATAGCGCGAGGCCGCGTACCGGACGATCTCCTTGTACTGGGCCTTCGTGTAGTAGCCGCCCGCGCCGCCGCCGACCTGCGTCGATCCGCCGTACGTGGCGAGGCGCGGCCAGGAGTCGATCGCGAGGCGCCAGCCCTGGTCGTCGCTGAGGTGCAGGTGCAGCTTGTTGACCTTGTAGAGCGCGAGTTCGTCGATGTACCGCTTGACCTGGCCGACGGTGAAGAAGTGGCGGGACACGTCGAGGTGGGCGCCGCGCCACGCGTAGCGCGGCGTGTCCTCGATGGTGCCGCCCGCGACCAGCCACGGCCCCGCCTGCCTGCTGTCCGCCTCGACCTTCGCGGGCAGTTGCTGGCGCAGGGTCTGGACGCCGTGGAAGAGCCCGGCGGCCTCCCGCGCGACGACGGTGACGGACCGGCCATCACTGGTCAGCCGGTACCCCTCCGCCCCCAGCTCGCCGTCCTTGCGGTGCAGTTCGAGCCGGATGCCGTCGCGTCCCTCGGCGTCGGTGACGGGCAGCTTGTAGCCGGTGGAGGGGCGCAGGACCCCGGCGAGGTAGTCGCCGATCCGGCGCGCCTCGCGCGAGCCGTCCTCGACGCGGATCCGGGTCGCGGCGGTGATCCGGTACGCGGACCCGCCCGCGGTCGCCTTCGCGGGCGCGGGCACGATCTGCCCGAGCGGGGTCGCGGCGGCGGGCGCGGAGGCGGTGGGAGAGGCGGCGGCCGGGACCGCGCCGAGCGCGCCCGCTCCGGCGGCGACGAGAAGGAGCGATCCGAGCAAGGCCGCGGCGGGCCTGGGAAGCGATCTGTGGTGCGTCCTCACGAACGGTCCCTTCGACGGTGGTCGTTGCGGAGTAGTTCGTCGTACGAGCGTGCGTGCGCGTGTACGTGCGCAGGTGCAACCGATCGGTCACCATCCGTACCCCCCGCCCCGCGACCGGTCAAGGTGCAGACCTTTCCCCGGGGGCCTGCTGCCAGAATTGCCCCATGGCGGAAATCATCCAGCGCGACGGCACGTGGACGTTCGACGGCGAGGCCCTGCGCCTCACCCCGGGACGCGACAAGAACGTCGGTCTGCTCCGCAAGACGCTGGGCGAACTCGTCGTCCCCCTGGAGGCGTTGGCCGGGATCTCCTTCGAGCACGGCAAGAAGACGGGCCGCCTGCGGCTGCGGCTGCGCGACGGCGCCGACCCGCTGCTCCAGGCCTCGGGCGGCAAGCTGACGGACGGCTCGGACCCGTACCAGCTCACGGTCGAGGCGGACCGGTACGGGGTCGCCGAGTACCTGGTGGACGAGGTGCGCAACGCGCTGCTGCTCGAACAGGTGCCGTCGACCCCGTGCACCGCCTATGTGCTGCCGGGCCCGGCCGTGCCGCTCTCCGTCTCCGCCGGGGACGGCACGGCGAGCTTCGACGGGGAGCACATACGCCTGGAGTGGAACTGGAAGACGGAGGACGCCAAGGCCGCCGCTGGGACGCGGCTGCTCGCCCTCGGGGACATCGCGGCCGTGGAGTGGCAGCCGGCCGTGGGCCTGGAGAACGGCTGTCTGCGCTTCGTCGTCCGGTCGTCGCCGACGAAGGCGCCGCCGAAGTACGACCCGAACTCCATCGAGCTGTGGGGGTTCAAGAAGGACCCGCTGATGGCGCTGGTCGCGGCGGCCGTCCAGGCCCGCCTCCCGCACCCGGCCGCACCGGTCGCCGCCCCGGCCGTGTCGAAGGAGCTGACGCCGCCCCCGGCGCCGCAGCCCGCCGCGCCCGCCGAGGACGACCATGACGCGCTGCTGCGGCGCCTGCGCGAGCTGGGTGAGCTGCACCGGGCCGGGGTGCTGACGGACGAGGAGTTCACGGCGGCGAAGCAAGCGGTGTTGAAGCGGCTGTAGCACACGACACGGGGCTCTGCCCCGGACCCCGCTCCTCAAACTCCCCCAGCTAACGCTGGGAGGTGCCCCCAGAGGGGCTGGCAGGTCAGCGGCGTACGCGTCGGGCCACGACGAAACGGTCGATCTCCTCACCCGTCTCGGCGAGACCCCGCACCGTCAGCCTGGCTGTACGGCCCACCGGTGCCGGTTCCACGTCCACCCGCAGGAACGAGTAGTTGGTGTAGCGCACCCGGGACCAGTCGACGGTCACGGACTTCTTGGAGCCGTCGGGCTGGACCACGTACGACTGGAACGGGTCGATGTCCTTCTCGTGGCCCTGGTAGGTGTCCTCGACGGGGAAGGCGTACAGGCTCTTGCCCGCCGCGCCCGCCGTCACGTAGACGACGCCGTCGGTCTCCGGGTAGGCGGTGCCGCCGATCGGCAGCTCCTTGGTGACCTTGTCGCCCTTGAGGACGTCGGAGCGCTCGTAGACGTGGTTGTGGCCGTTGATGACGAGGTCGACCGTGTACTTCTCGAACAGCGGCACCCACTCCTTGCGCACACCGCCCTCCGAGGCGTGCGCGGTGGCGGTGCAGTAGGCGCAGTGGTGGAAGAAGACGACGACGAAGTCGATGCCGGAGCCGTGGCGGCGGAACTTCTTGAGCTGCGCCTCGAACCATGTCGTCTGGGTGCCGCCCGAGATGCCGAGGTTGGCGGGGATCTCGAAGGACACGTCGTTGGCGTCGAGGGAGATGACCGCCGTGTTGCCGTGCACGAAGGAGTAGACGCCGGGCAGGTTCTTCGGGTCCGGGCCGTTGCGCGGCGGCGTGAAGCGGGCCTCCTGGCTGCCGTAACCGTTCGGCGAGTACCAGGCTTCCATGTCGTGGTTGCCGTAACTGACCATCCACGGCACCGACTTGGCGACGGACTCGGTCTGCGCGAGGAACTGGTCCCAGGTCCGCGCGTCGAAGGTGTCCGTGGTGCGGCCCGAGCCCGACGGGTCCGCGTACGCGATGTCGCCCGCGTGCAGGTGGAAGGCGGGGCCCTGGGCGAGGATCAGGCTGTCGTTGGCGAGCGCGTGGTAGCTGACGCCCTGGTCGCCGAAGGCGGTGAAGGTGAAGGGCTGGGAGCGGGCGGGCGCGGTGGTGAAGGTGCCGATGGTGCCCGCGAATTTCGGCGACGCCGGGTCGAAGCCCTGGTGGCCGACGCCGTAGTAGTACGTCTTGCCGGGCTTGAGGTGGGTCAGCTCGGCGTGCACGTAGTACTGGGTGTGGTCGGCGCTCGTGCCGACGCCCGCCGGGGTGTACAGCGCGCGGACCTCCGCCGGGATCTTCCGGGAGAGGTCACCGGCGTGGGCGCCGACGCGGATGAACGGGTTCTTCACCGGGACCGGCACCTGCCAGGACACCGTCATCTGGGTGCGCGGGTCGGCGCCGTAGGAGAGGTGGCGGCCGAACGGGGCGACGAGCGCGCCGTCCACGTGGTCGTGCGACGTCCGCGCGGCGGAGGCGGCCGGGGTGGCGGCGCTCGCGGCTCCCGGGACGAAGACGCCGCCCGCGACCGCGCCGAGGGTGACGGCGCCGCCGCGCATCATCGTGCGGCGGGAGAACGTGGAGCGCAGGTACTCGTGCTGCTCGGCCAGGCTCCGGCCGGCCAGTTCATCGGGTACGCCCATACGAGGAATGTCCATGGCCTGAAAGTTGCTGGGGGCACCCATCGCGCCCGGGTACGCCGGATGAACGCGGCCCGAACAACGGGCATAACCCGCTTCAAGCCTTGATCATATGGGCGCGGATCGCTTCATCCCGTACGCCACTCCGACAGAGCTTGCCCGATATCGGGCAGATTTCTTGCGAAAGCCCCGGCGCTGCCTCAGGATCATCCGAGTGCACGAGGAACTCGTCGATCACCTCACCCGCAGCACACCCCTGGGACGGGGCGAGGCGCTGCGGGTGATCCAGGACGTGCTCGCCTACTTCGACGAGTCGACGGAGGAGTACGTCCGTCGCCGCCACCGCGAACTCCAGGCGCAGGGCCTGGTGAACGCGGCGATCTTCGAACAGATCAGGGCGGACCTGCGCTACCGGGCGGTGGCGCCGCCGGAGCTGTCCCTCAGACAGCTCCGCCGGATCGTCTACGGCTGACCGCCGCCACCCACCGAACTAGAGGGGACCTTTCTTACCTATGTGCGGAATTGTCGGTTACATCGGCAAGCGTGACGTGGCCCCGCTCCTCCTGGAGGGGCTGCAGCGTCTGGAGTACCGGGGCTACGACTCCGCGGGCATCGTCATCACCAGCCCGAAGGCCACGGGCCTGAAGATGGTCAAGGCCAAGGGCCGCGTTCGCGACCTGGAGGCGAAGGTCCCGGCCCGCTTCAAGGGCACCACGGGCATCGCCCACACCCGCTGGGCCACGCACGGCGCCCCCTCCGACGAGAACGCGCACCCGCACATGTCCGGCGACGACAAGGTCGCCGTCGTCCACAACGGCATCATCGACAACGCCGCCGAGCTGCGCGCGAAGCTGATCGCCGAGGGCGTCGAGTTCCTCTCCGAGACGGACACCGAGGTCCTCACGCACCTCATCGCCCGTTCGCAGCAGACGGATCTGGAGGACAAGGTCCGCGACGCGCTGCGCCTCATCGAGGGCACGTACGGCATCGCGGTCGTCCACGCCGACTTCCCCGACCGCATCGTGGTGGCCCGCAACGGCTCGCCGGTCGTCCTCGGCATCGGCGACAAGGAGATGTTCGTCGCCTCCGACATCGCCGCGCTCGTCTCGCACACCCGCCAGATCGTCACCCTCGACGACGGTGAGATGGCCACCCTCAAGGCCGACGACTTCCGTACGTACACCACCGAGGGCACCCGCACCACCGCGTCCCCGACCACCGTCGAGTGGGAGGCCGCCTCCTACGACATGGGCGGCCACGACACGTACATGCACAAGGAGATCTTCGAGCAGGCCGACGCCGTCGACCGCGTCCTGCGCGGCCGCATCGACGACCGCTTCTCCACCGTGCACCTCGGCGGCCTGAACCTGGACGCCCGTGAGGCCCGCTCCGTGCGCCGCGTGAAGATCCTCGGCTGCGGCACCTCGTACCACGCCGGTCTGATCGGCGCGCAGATGATCGAGGAGCTGGCCCGCATCCCCGCGGACGCCGAGCCGGCCTCCGAGTTCCGCTACCGCAACGCGGTCGTCGACCCCGACACCCTCTACATCGCCGTCTCCCAGTCCGGTGAGACCTACGACGTGCTCGCCGCCGTCCAGGAGCTGAAGCGCAAGGGCGCCCGGGTCTTCGGCGTCGTGAACGTGGTCGGCTCCGCCATCGCGCGCGAGTCGGACGCCGGTGTCTATGTGCACGCGGGCCCCGAGGTCTGCGTCGTCTCCACCAAGTGCTTCACCAACACCACGGTCGCCTTCGCGCTGCTCGCCCTGCACCTCGGCCGCATCCGCGACCTGTCCGTCGCCGACGGCAAGCGGATCATCGAGGGCCTGCGCAAGCTGCCCGCGCAGATCACCGAGATCCTGGAGCAGGAGGCGGAGATCAAGAAGATCGCCGAGGAGTACGCGGACGCCCGCTCGATGATGTTCATCGGGCGTGTCCGGGGCTACCCGGTGGCCCGCGAGGCGTCCCTGAAGCTCAAGGAGGTCTCGTACATCCACGCCGAGGCCTACCCCGCCTCCGAGCTGAAGCACGGCCCGCTCGCCCTCATCGAGCCGGCGCTGCCCACGGTCGCGATCGTCCCCGACGACGACCTGCTCGAGAAGAACCGCGCGGCCCTGGAGGAGATCAAGGCCCGCTCCGGCCGCATCCTCGCCGTCGCCCACCAGGAGCAGGAGAAGGCCGACCGCACCATCGTCGTGCCGAAGAACGAGGACGAGCTGGACCCGATCCTCATGGGCATCCCGCTCCAACTCCTCGCCTACCACACGGCGTTGGCGCTCGGCCGGGACATCGACAAGCCGCGCAACCTGGCCAAGTCGGTGACGGTGGAGTAGCCACCGCCCCGGCGGACGGACAGACGAACGGGTTCCATGCGCGCCACCCTGCGCATGGAACCCGTTCCCGCATGGCCGGGGTCGCCCATTACCCCGGCCGCCTTCGCCCGTCGGTCGTCGCCCCCGCGCACACTACGTACCCTTCACAAGGGCACAAGGCACCTCGTACGCGTGAGTAGGTTCTACGGAAGGCCCCGGGGGCCGCCCGGACCGCTACGGGATGACGATGACGGGGCGCTGCGCGCGCCGCGCGAGCCGCCCGGCGACCGAGCCGAAGATCCGCCCGACGAGCCCATGGGTCGAGCCCACGACGATGGCGTCGGCGGAGTACTCGCGGCCGACCTCCTCCAGCTCGTGGCAGATGTCGCCGCCGCGCTCGACGAGGATCCAGGGCACCTCGGCCAGATACTCGGCACAGGCCAGTTCGAGCCCGAGCACCTCGGTGCGATGGTCCGGCACGTCGACGAAGACGGGTGGCTCGCAGCCGGCCCACACCGTGGTCGGCAGCCGGTTGGCGACGTGCACGATGATCAGTCCGGCGCCCGCGCGATGGGCCATGCCGATCGCGTAGGCGAGGGCGCGCTCGCTCGACGTCGAGCCGTCGAAGCCGACGACGACGCCATGCTGGAACGCGGGGTCACAGGGGTGACGTGTCTCTTCCGCCGCGAGGGGGGTCTCCGTGGGTTCGGCGACCTGCCGCTTGCGGTCCGCGGGTTCGGGAATCTCGTGACCGGCCATGAGTGTCTCGGCGTGTACCTCGTGGGCCTCTGAATGAGGGGACGACAACGGACTCGGCGGAGCTGTGTCCGGGAATCATCTTCCCAATCCCATACCCCCAAGGGTACGGCCGCACTCCTCCTTAGCCCAGACTCCGGCCGTCTGCCCGGCCGCTCCCCGCCTGCTGTGGGGGTCCCGCTCCGCAGCGTTCAGGGGAGCATGCACGAGGCACGCCCGTATGGCAATGGTTGCTGCCCCGTACAGGCGGTTTGCGCACTCTTGTGGCCCCTGTCCGGGCCGCGCCAAGTGACCGCGCGGGCGACCGCGCGTTGAACTCCCGAACCGAAACCACAGGGAGCACTCCGTGCCCGGACCGACCCGCGCGCACCACGCCGCCGCCACGCACCGCCGGACCGACCCCGCCCCCGCCCCGCGGAGGGCTGCGGACGGCCCGGGCGGGCAGAACGGGGCGGAGGGGGCGGACGCCGTGGTCCGCTGGGCGGCGTTCAGTTGTGTCGTGGTCCCGGTCGTGCTCGTCGGGTACGGCATCTCGGCCGCCGGGACCGCCGGCGCCGCCCTCGGCCTCGTCGCCGTCACCGCCGTCTGCCGGATGCTGCTGCGCCGCTCGGAACGTGGCGCAGAACAGTTGCACAGTGAACAGTGTTGCCGCCATCGTGGCCGTCACGGCAGGAGCGCGCCGGGGGCGCGCAGGGGCGGGCATCGGGCGGATCGTGGTGCGCCGGTGGAGTGACCGGCGGCCGCACGCCACCCCGTACATTTTCAGCCAACTTCGCGCCAGGGGGCACCCCTTGTCCCGAGGGCCCTCCAACCCCCGTTCCACCTGGGCTGAAAGGACCGCGGAGGCCGCTTGCACCCTACGGGGACCGGCCACTGAGGACAGGCGTACTTCCCAGCAACGCCCGCGAGTGCAACGCTTCGTGATCGACTGCTTCACGCCACGTTGCCATGTCGACAATGTGCCAGGTCCTTAACTGGTCACGACGGCACCACGGGACACAGTAGATTCGATCATGACTGTCTGATCTGTAGGCGGCGGGGGACTTCGTGCAGGACCGAGGGGAAACGTGCAGGAGCGAACAGCCCGTCAAAGTATTGAGGGAGCCGCGATCACCGAGGGGGGCTTAGCAGGATGAGCCACGACTCCACCACCGCGCCGGAGGCGGCGGCTCGCAAGCTGGCGGGGCGCCGCCGACGAGAGATCGTCGCGGTACTCCTGTTCAGCGGCGGACCCATTTTCGAGAGTTCCATTCCGCTCTCCGTGTTCGGCATCGACCGCCAGGACGCGGGAGTTCCCCGCTACCGGTTGCTCGTGTGCGCCGGCGAAGAGGGCCCCCTGCGGACCACAGGGGGACTGGAGCTCACCGCACCACACGGACTCGAGGCGATCTCGCGGGCGGGCACGGTCGTCGTGCCGGCCTGGCGGTCCATCACCTCACCGCCACCGGAGGAGGCGCTCGACGCCATCCGGCGCGCCCACGAGGAGGGGGCGCGCATCGTCGGCCTGTGCACGGGCGCGTTCGTGCTCGCCGCGGCCGGCCTGCTCGACGGCCGTCCGGCCACCACGCACTGGATGTACGCGCCGACGCTCGCCAAGCGCTACCCGTCGGTCCACGTGGACCCGCGCGAGCTCTTCGTCGACGACGGGGACGTGCTGACGAGCGCCGGCACCGCGGCCGGTATCGACCTGTGCCTGCACATCGTGCGCACGGACCACGGCAACGAGGCGGCCGGGGCGCTCGCCCGCCGCCTGGTGGTCCCGCCGCGCCGCAGCGGCGGCCAGGAGCGCTATCTCGACCGGTCTTTACCCGAGGAGATCGGCGCGGACCCGCTGGCCGAGGTCGTCGCCTGGGCCCTTGAGCACCTCCACGAGCAGTTCGACGTGGAGACGCTGGCGGCCCGCGCCTACATGAGCCGCCGGACCTTCGACCGGCGCTTCCGCTCCCTGACCGGGAGCGCGCCGCTGCAGTGGCTGATCACCCAGCGGGTGCTCCAGGCCCAGCGGCTCCTGGAGACCTCCGACTACTCGGTCGACGAGGTCGCCGGGCGCTGCGGCTTCCGTTCACCGGTCGCGCTGCGCGGGCACTTCCGCCGCCAGCTCGGCTCGTCCCCGGCCGCGTACCGGACCGCGTACCGCGCGCGCCGGCCGCAGGGGGGCGAGGCGAGTGCGGGGAAGCCGGAGAAGCCGGTGGAGCTCGCGCCGGTGCCGAGCCATGGGGAGGCGCCGGGTCACGGACCCGTGCCCGCCCAGTCCCGGCGCACGGCGGCGGCGCACGCGCTCGGCGCGCACACCGCCTCCGTCTCGACGGGGCCGTCCGGTCCCTCCGGGCCGACGAGCCACGGCGAGGGCGGCAAGCCGTCCGACGCGTTCACGCCGGGCCGGGCGAGCCTGCCCGGACAGCGCTCGGCTCCGTAGCCACCGGCGACAGGAGTCGCACGAGCCGGTGACCGTCGTCTGCCAGCGGGAAGGTCCGACCCGTAGGGTTGGTCGCATGAACGATCGCATGGTGTGGATCGACTGCGAGATGACCGGACTCTCGCTGGCGAACGACGCGCTCATCGAGGTGGCCGCACTGGTCACCGATTCGGAGCTGAACGTACTCGGCGACGGTGTGGACATCGTGATCCGCCCGCCGGACGAGGCCCTGGAGACCATGCCGGAGGTGGTGCGCACCATGCACACCGCCTCCGGCCTCCTCGACGAACTGGCGAGCGGCACGACGCTCGCGGACGCCGAGGAGCAGGTTCTCTCTTATGTACGTGAGCACGTCAAGGATGCGGGCAAGGCCCCGCTCTGCGGGAACTCGGTCGGCACCGACCGCGGCTTCCTGCTGCGTGACATGCCGACGCTGGAGGACTACCTCCACTACCGGATCGTCGATGTGTCCTCGGTCAAGGAACTGGCCCGGCGCTGGTACCCGAGGGCGTACTTCAACAGTCCGGAGAAGAACGGCAACCACCGGGCGCTCGCCGACATCCGCGAGTCCATCGCCGAGCTGCGCTACTACCGCGAGGCGGTCTTCGTGCCGCAGCCAGGACCCGACTCCGACACCGCGAAGTCGATCGCGGCGAAGTACGTCCTGCCTGCGGAGTAGCCCCTTTCCGGGCCGTCCCGTGTCCACGCGTACGGGGTCCGGAAAACGGGTGCGCGAGCACCCCTTCGGACCCTGTACACTTTTTCTCGGCCGGTCGGAAGAGCGACAGAAGACCGGACATGGTGGGTGTAGCTCAGTTGGTAGAGCACCTGGTTGTGGTCCAGGTGGCCGCGGGTTCAAGTCCCGTCACTCACCCTGATCGACCGAGGGCCCCGGTTCACAAGAACCGGGGCCCTCGATGTTTGCCCCGCGAAAGGCCTCCCCTCACGAGGAGGCGCGGATCACCAGCTCCGTCGGCAGCACCACATGGCGCTCGGCGCCGCGCCGCACCGAGGAGCGCTTGCCCTCGGCGGCCAGGGCGATCTCGTCGAGCAGCAGCTCGGTGGCGGCCCGGCCCATGTCGCGGGTGGGCTGGCGCACGCTGGTCAGGCCCGGCTCCATGTGGCGGGCGATCACCGAGTCGTCGAAGCCGACGAGGGCCACGTCGTCCGGGATGCGGCGGCCGGCCCGGCGCAGCTCCTGGCGGGCGCCCGAGGCCATCAGGTCGGAGCAGGCGAAGACCGCGTCGAGGTCGGGGCGGCGTTCGAGCAGCTCGGCCATGCAGCGGCGCCCGCCCTCCTCGGTGAAGTCCCCGTACGCGACCAGGTGCTCGTCGTACGGGATTCCGTCCGCGGCGAGCTGGGTCTCGTACCCGGCGAGGCGGCGCTCGGCGCCGTAGACGTCGAGCGGGCCGGTGATGATCGCGACCGAGCGGCGGCCGCGCGAGGTCAGATGGGCGACGGCGGAGCGGGCGCCCGCGACGTTGTCCGTGTCGACCGAGGGCAGCGGCTCGTCGGCGGAGCGCGGGCCGCTGATCACCGTCGGGATGTCCATCTGGAGCAGCCGGTCGGCGAGGGGGTCGTCGGCGTGGGCGGAGACGAGCAGGACGCCGTCGACGCGGTGGGCCGCGAGGTAGGCGGCGAGGCGGTCCTGCTCGCGCTCGCCGCGGGCGAAGGTCAGCAGCAACTGCAGATTCGTCTCGGCGAGGGCGACGCCGACACCGCCGACCATGCCGGAGAAGTACGGCTCCGAGAAGAACCGGGACTCCGCCTCGGGGACGACCACGGCGATGGAGTCCGTGCGGTTGGCCGCGAGGGCGCGGGCCGCCGTGTTCGGGACGTAGCCGAGCTCGGCGACCGCCTCCTCGACCGCGGCCCGGGTCCGCTCGCTGACCCGCGGCGATCCGTTGATCACCCGCGAGACCGTGCCACGGCCCACGCCCGCCCGGGCCGCGACCTCCTCAAGGGTGGGCCGCCTGTTGTGCGTGCCGTGATGCGCCTTCACTGCTACCTCCAGAAGTCTCAGGCGGAATCTAACAGCCGGATAACCAGACCGAGTTGGATCCGCCCAGCGTCTTGACACGAATCGGCCCAGCGGCGAGTCTCTTCAACACATCACGTGTGGGAGCGCTCCCACCGTATCGGATGCCTACATAACCCGCACTCTCCCCGCCCGAGCCGCAGGTAGTAACCAACGGGCCCAACTGTGCTGTTGGCCGGGGTCAGCGCGTCAGATCAGTGAAAGCACATTGGAGGACGCAATGCGCACTTCGGGCAACTCCGGCGGCCGTGCCCGCCGCACGACCATGGCGTACGCCGCAGGGCTCGCCGCGGTGGCAGTGCTGAGCACCGCCTGCAGCGCGAGCGACGACGACAGCGACTCGGCCGGGGACAGCGGCGGCAAGATCACCCTGCACGTCGGCACGTTCGGCACGTTCGGCTTCGACGAAAAGGGCGCGAACCTCTACGCCGCGTACGAGAAGTCGCACCCCAACATCAAGATCGTCGAGGACAACGTCCAGGACGGCCAGAAGTACTGGGACACCCTCAAGCTGCGCATGTCCCGCAACAGCGGCCTCGCCGACATCCAGGCCATCGAGGTCGGCTACATAGCCGAGGCGACCGGCCCCACCATGGCCAACAAGTGGGTCGACATGTCCAAGGCCAAGGGCGCGGACGTGAACGCGTTCGTCGACTACAAGTCCAAGCAGGCCACCGTCCCCGGCACCGGCCAGGTGATCGGGCTCGGCACCGACATCGGCCCGATGGCCATCTGCTACCGCAAGGACTACTTCAAGCAGGCCGGGCTGCCGGACGACGCCGACGCCGTCGCCAAGCTGTGGCAGGGCGACTGGTCGAAGTTCCTCGATGTCGGCGCCGACTACAAGAAGAAGGCGCCCAAGGGCACCTCCTTCACCGACTCCGCGAGCGGCCTCTTCAACGCCGTCCTCTCCAGCCAGCCGCAGCAGTACTCCGACGACAAGGGCAAGCTCGTCTACGACACCAGCCCCGGTGTGAAGACGGCGTGGGACCTCTCGGTCAAGGCCGCCGAGGGCGGTTACACCGCCAAGCTGCGGCAGTTCGACGAGAAGGGCACCTGGAACGCGGCGATCAAGAACGGCAAGTTCGCCACGGTCGCCTGCCCGGCGTGGATGACCGGCATCATCAAGGACAACGCGCCCGCCGACAAGGGCAAGTGGGGCATCGCGCTGCCCCCGCAGAACGGCAACTGGGGCGGGTCGTTCCTCGGGGTCCCGAAGTCCGGCAAGCACGTCGAGGAGGCCACCGAGCTGGCCGCCTACCTGACCGCCGCCGCGCAGCAGGAGAAGGTGTTCGCCGTCAACGGCAACACCCCGTCGAACAAGCAGGCGCTCACCGCCACCGAGTCGGCCAAGATCGAGTACTTCGGTGACACCCCGGCGGGCAAGATCTACTCGACCATCGCCCAGGGCATCAAGCCGGCCCCGATCGGTGCCAACGACGGCCAGGTCAAGACGTTCGTGACCGACAACGGCATCCTCGACATCGAACAGCGCGGCACGGACCCGAAGAAGGCGTGGGACAACGTGCAGAAGCTGGTGGACGACAAGATCGAGCAGTAGCCGTCCCGGCGGACCGGGCGGGGTGAGCCCGGGGTCACATCGCCCCCGGGCGGCCCCGGCCTCCATTGCCCAGGGGTTCGGCCCCGCGGGCCCGCCTCGCGCGGGGGGTGAGGCGGGCTTGGGGCGGCCCGGGGGCCCGGGGGCCCGGGGGGGCGGGCCCGCGCCCTGGGATCCGCACCGCGCCCCGTGCCCCTTCGCCCCGGCCGGGTTTTTGCTCGGCCCCGTATCAATGTCCCGCACCACGCTCCGCGCAAGCGCACCACATCCGAACCGGAAGGAACGCCCCCGTGGCCACCTCCGTCAAGGCGGATGCCGGCGGCAGTCCGTCGTCCGCACCGCCCTCCGCCGGGACGCCCCGGCGACCCGAGCCCTCTCCCTGGCGCAGCAGGCTGTTCCGCTGGGACATGAAGGGCTCGCCCTACGCGTTCATCACGCCGTTCTTCCTCTGCTTCGCCGCCTTCGGCCTGTTCCCGCTGATCTACACCGGCTGGCTCTCCCTGCACCAGGTGCAGCTCGGCGCCGAGAGCGACGCCAAGTGGGTCGGTTTCGGCAACTACAGCTGGCTGATCGACAGCGAGTTCTTCTGGCGCGCGCTGGCGAACACGTTCACGATCGGCGTCATCTCGACCGTCCCGCAGTTGCTGATGGCCCTGGGCCTCGCGCACCTGCTCAACTCACATCTGCGCGGCCGCGCCTTCTTCCGGATCGCGGTGCTCGCCCCGTACGCCACCTCGATCGCCGCGGCGACGCTGGTCTTCGCCCAGTTGTTCAACACCGACTACGGCATGATCAACTCGCTGCTCGACGTGTTCGGCATCGGCCCGGTCCGCTGGGACTCCGACAAGTGGTGGGCGCAGATCGCCATCTCCACCATCGTGACCTGGCGCTGGACCGGCTACAACGCGCTGATCTACCTCGCCGCGATGCAGGCCGTGCCGAACGACCTCTACGAGGCGGCCGCGCTCGACGGCGCCTCGCGCTGGCGCCAGTTCGTCAGCGTGACGATCCCCTCGATCCGCCCGACGATCCTGTTCACGATCATCGTCTCGACCATCGGCGCGACCCAGTTGTTCGGTGAGCCGATGCTGTACGGCGGTTCGGTCGGCATCGGCGGCGGCAGCGGCGGCCAGTACCAGACCTTGTCGCTGCTGATGTACCAGACGGGCTGGACCAACAACTCGCTCGGCCGGGCCTCCGCCATCGCCTGGGTGATGCTGCTGATCCTGCTTCTGATCGGCGCCGTCCAGGGGCTCGCCGCCCGCATCAACAACAAGAAGCTGGGAGGCTGATCCATGACCGTCCAACTCCCGGCGCCCGCCCCCGCGACGACCGCCCCGCTCACGCCGTCGTCCTCGCGCCGCCGCCGCTTCGGCCCCGGCGCGGGCGACCAGCGCAGGGCGGGCTGGCTGACGTACGTCCTGCTCGCCGTGGCCGCGTTCGTCTCGCTGTTCCCGCTGTACTGGAACGTCGTCGCGGCCTCGCACGACGCCACCCGGGTGCAGCAGGCGCCCGCGCCGCTGCTGCCCGGTCCGCATCTGATGGACAACCTGTCCACGGCGTGGAACCAGGTCCACATGGGCGTGGCCCTGATCAACACCACCGTCGTGGCGAGCGTCATCAGCATCAGCACCGTCCTCTTCGCGACGCTGGCCGGTTTCGCCTTCGCCAAGCTGCGGTTCAAGGGCCGCAACATGCTGCTCGCGCTGGTCGTGGCGACGATGACCGTGCCGCCGCAGCTCACCGTGATCCCGCTGTACCAGATCATCACGGACCTGAAGTGGACGGACACCCTCCAGGCCGTGATCATGCCGTCGCTCGTCGCGGCGTTCGGTGTGTTCTTCATGCGGCAGTTCCTCGTCGAGGCGCTCCCGGTGGAGCTGGTCGAGGCGGCGCGGGTGGACGGCGCGAACAGCCTGCGGATCATCTGGCACGTGGTGTTCCCGGTGGCGCGGCCCGCGATGGCCGTGCTCGGCATGCTCACGTTCGTGCAGGCGTGGAACGACTTCTTCTGGCCGTTCATCGTCCTTACCGACACCGGTACGCCCACCTTGCAGGTCTCCCTCGCGGGTCTCGGAGCCGGCAACCACACGGTGGACACCGCCGTCGTGCTGACCGGCGCACTGATCTCCACGGTCCCGCTGCTCGCCGTGTTCGCCCTGCTCGGCAAGCACATCGTGGGCGGCATCACCGCGGGCGCGGTCAAGAACTGACGCCGCGCGCCCAACATGGAGCGCGCGGCCCGGCCCCCTCTTCCTCTCACCCCGAAACCCCCATGGGAGCGCTTCCATGACCTCTGGCACCTCCGCCGGCCCCACGGTCGGCACCACCACCGGTACCGGCACCGGCGCCGCCGGTCTTTCCGTCCACACCTCCCCCACCCCCTCCGGCCCCGTCTCCTTCCCGGCCGGTTTCGCCTGGGGCGCGGCCACCGCCGCGTACCAGATCGAGGGCTCGGCCAGCGCCGACGGCCGTACCCCGTCCATCTGGGACACCTTCAGCCACACCCCGGGCAAGACGCTCGGCGGCGACACCGGTGACGTGGCCGTGGACCACTACCGGCGCCGCGCCGACGACGTCGCGCTCATGGCCGAGCTCGGCCTGACCGCCTACCGCTTCTCGGTCTCCTGGTCGCGGGTGCAGCCCACCGGGCGAGGCCCCGCCGTCCAGCGCGGCCTCGACTTCTACCGCGGCCTCGTCGACGACCTGCTCGCCCGCGGCATCACCCCCGCCCTCACCCTCTACCACTGGGACCTCCCCCAGGAGCTGGAGGACGCGGGCGGCTGGCCGGTGCGCGAGACGGCCGAACGGTTCGCCGAGTACGCGGCCCTGGTCGGCGAGGCGCTCGGCGACCGCGTCGAAATGTGGACCACCCTGAACGAGCCCTGGTGCAGCGCCTTCCTCGGCTACGGCTCCGGCGTGCACGCCCCCGGCCGCACCGACCCGGTCGCCGCCCTGCGCGCCGCCCACCACCTCAACCTCGGGCACGGGCTCGCCGCCCAGGCGCTGCGCTCAGTGCTGCCCGCGCGGGCCCGCCTCGGCATCAGCCTCAACCCGTCGGCCGTACGCGCCAAGACCGAGGACCCGGCGGACCTCGACGCCCGGCGCCGGATCGACGCCCTCGCCAACCGGGTCTTCGCCGATCCGATCCTGCACGGCCGCTACCCCGCCGACCTGCTCGCCGACACCGTGCGCGTGACCGACTGGTCGTTCATCGCCGACAGCGACCTGACCGCGATCCACCAGCCGCTGGACTTCCTCGGCATCAACTACTACCAGCCGACCGTCGTCTCGGCCCCCGGCCCGGACGCCCCGACCGGCCCGCGCTCGGACGGCCACGGCGCCTCCGACTTCTCCCCCTGGCCCGGCTCGGAGGACGTCGTCTTCCACCCGGCGCCGGGCGAGCGCACCGCGATGGGCTGGTCCGTCGACCCGTCGGGCCTGCACGAGCTGCTCATGCACTACACGGCGGAGGCCCCGGGCGTCGCGCTCTACGTCACGGAGAACGGCGTCGCCTACGACGACGAGCCCGGCCCCGACGGCTCCGTCCACGACCCGGACCGCATCCGCTACCTCGACGGCCACCTGCGCGCGATCCGCCGCGCCATCAACGACGGCGCCGACGTGCGCGGCTACTTCCAGTGGTCCCTGATGGACAACTTCGAGTGGGCGTACGGCTACAGCAAGCGCTTCGGCCTGATCTACATCGACTACGAGACCCAGCAGCGCACCCCGAAGTCGAGCGCCCACTGGTACGCCCAGGCGGCCCGAAGCGGGCAGCTGCCGCCGCTGCCGTAAGGCGACGCACCCGGCATCGGCCGTGCCCTCAGGGTGAGTACGCCGCACGACAAAGCGGCGTACTCATTCTCGCGTCCCGGCCACGCCCCGTCCGGGGCACCGGGGGCGCGGGCGCGGAGCCGGCCACCGCCCGCCCGTCAGGCCACCTTCACCGACCCGCCGTCGATCCGGTAGTCCACGCCCGTCACGCTGCCGGCCACCGGTGACGCCAGGTAGGTGATCAGCGCCGCCACCTCCTCCGGCTCGGTCAGACGGCCCGTGACCATGCCCATCAGCGCGGGCGCCGCGTCGATGAGGTCGGCGTGGGTGAGACCGTTCGCGTCGGCGAGTCGCGCGCCGAAGCCGTCCGGCGCTTCCCAGATCGCCGTGCGCACCGGGCCGGGCGAGACCGTGTTGACGCGCACGCCGCGCGGGCCGAACTCCTCGGAGAGGGCCTTGCCGAGGGCGGTGAGGGCGGCCTTGGCGACGTTGTAGTCGACCGGGCCCGCGGCGGGCGTCCAGGCTCCGATCGAGGAGACGTTGACGATGGCGCCGCGGCGTTCGACGAGCCCGGGCAGGGCGGCGCGGGTCACGCGCTGGGTCGCGTAGAAGTTGACGTCGAAGGTGTGGCGCCAGCCGTCGTCGTCGATGTCGAGGAAGCTGCCGACGTGGACGTCGTCACCACCGCCGACATTGTTGACGAGGATGTCGACGGCGCCCGCCTCGGAGATCAGGCGGTCCGCGCCCTCCGCCGTCGACAGGTCCACGGCCACCGCCCGCGCGCCCGTCTCCTTCAGCTCGACGGTGATCGTGCGGGCCGCGCCGATCACGCGTACCCCTTCCGCAGCCAGAGCGCGGACGACGGCGAGGCCGATGCCCCGGCTGGCGCCTGTGACCAGGGCGGATTTGCCTGCGAGGTCGAGATCCATGGGTGCACTCCGTTTTTTAACCGTAGGTACAAAATGAAGGCGTGCGGCGGCGCGGGTGTGACCCGCGCACACCTCACAAGGTGTCGAGCAACCCGTCCACCACTCGCTCGACCTGGGCCCGTCCGTCCGCCGTCTTGGCGAGGACCCGCATGCCGATGACCGTGCTCAGCAGAAGTGCCGCGAGGGCCCGTACGTCACGTGCCGCGTCGATCTCGCCCGCCCGCTGCGCCTCCTGGAGCGCGGCGAGGAACGCCTGCTCGGTCCGGGCGAACATCTTGCGCACCGCCTCCGCCGCTTCCGGGTCCGCACTCGCCAGCTCCGTCGCGGTGTTGACCGCCATGCAGCCGCGCCGGTCCGGGTCGGTGAAGTCCAGCTCGACCAGGAGGCGCAGGGCTTCGCGGATCCGGGTCCGCACCGGGGCCGGTCCGTCCAGGAGCTCCGTCAGGCGAACCGCCTGCGTGTCCCGGTAGCGGGCCAGGGCCCGGTCGAACAGGGCGCGCTTGCCACCGAAGGCGTTGTAGAGGCTGCCTTTGCCGAGGCCGAGTTCGTCGACGAGGTCCTGCGGCGTGGTGGCCGCGTAGCCCTTGCGCCAGAAGACGTCCATGGCGCTCTCCAGCACCTGGCCCTCGTCGAACTTCCTTGGTCTCGCCATGCGCCGACCGTAGCGGGTATTGGACCTGTAGGTCAATAACGGAGAGCGGCGAAAGCCCCGGCCGGGTGGGGGGACCTGAGGGTCTCCGGCCGGGGCTTGCTCCCCCGTTTTTCGTGGTGGCTTAGTTGAACGCCGCGAACGCCTTCTGGAACGCGTTCGCGCTCTGCTCGATCGAGCTGCACGTCGGCTGCGCCGAGTTCGTGGCGCCGCCCGGGCACGCCTTGTCGCGGGTGGCCGACCACATCGAGAGGCCGCCGAGGCCCTTGGCCTTCGCGAAGGAGACGAGCTGGGTGGCGTCGTCCACCTTGAAGATCTCCGAGGCCACGTCGTTGACGCCGATCATCGGCGTCACCGCCACGGCCTTCCAGGCGGCGGCGTCCGAGAGGCCGAGGGCGGTCTTGATCTGGGCCTGCGTCGCGGTCGCGGCCTGTTCGGCGTAGGTGCCCATGTCGCCGCTGTAGGAGGCGCCGTAGTCCATCGCCATGATGTTGACGAGGTCGGTCCGCACGCCGTTGGCCTTGGCGTTCTTCAGGAAGTCGACGCCGTCCGAGGTCAGGCCCTCGGGCATGACGGGCAGGGTGAAGGAGACGTTCAGCTTCGGGTTGTTCTTCTGGAGCGTCGCGATCGCCGTGGCCCGCTTGGTGTTCGCCGCCGTGTTCGGCAGCGCCGCGCCCTCGATGTCGAAGTCGACCTTGGTGAGCTTGAACTGGTCGATGACCTTCTGGTACGCCGCCGCGAGGTCACCGGCGGAGGAGCAGGCCAGCGCCAGCTCCGTGCCGGACGCACCGCCGAAGGACACGCGCACGTCACCGCCCGCGGAACGCAGTGCACCGATCTGCGCGGCCACCTCGTCCCCGCCGAGGTCCGTCACGCCGCCCCACTTGGGGGCGCAGGAGCCGCCCGAGGTGATGAAGGCGAGGTTGTACTCCTCGACGCCGGTGGCCTTGGAGGAGGCGACCAGGTCGAACTTGGGGTAGAGGGAGGTGTCGACGTACGGGGCGAAGGCGGCGCCCGCCGTCGTGCCGGTGCCCGTGGAGGGGGAGCCCGTCGGCTCGGACGGGGCCGGTGACGTGGGCGTCGGAGTCGGGGCAGGAGTCGGCGCGTCCGTCGGGCGGCCGCTCGGCTCCGGCGTCGGCCCGCCGCCCTCGGCCGAGCACTTGGCATCGTTGATGAGACAGCCGGTGGGGTCCGCGTCGCCGGAGACGACGAAGCCGACGGTCACGGACTTGCCGGCGGCGATGCCCTCCTTGTCCCAGGAGGCGGGCGTCACGGTGACGTGCGAGCCGCTCACCTTCGACTCGGCGTTCCACAGCGAGCTGAGCTTGGCGCCCGACGGCAGGTCGAACTCGAGCGTCCAGGTGGACTGCGTCCTGTCCGTGTCGTTGGTGATGACGTACTGGCCGGTGTAGCCGCCCTGCCAGCTGCTGGTCTTCGTGTACGCGGCGCCGACCGAGGCGGCCGACGCGCTCGACGCGAAGACGAACGCGCCGCCGCCCACGACAGCCGCCGCGACGATGCCGCCTATCGCCTTGTTCCTGCCGCTGATCCTGCGCCGGTGCGTGTTGCTCATTCGCGTGCCTGCCTTAGCTGTACGGCTGTACGGAGAAGTACGTCCGAGGGGGGTGGGGTACTGCGGCAGCACGTTAGCGACCATGAAACCGTCAATCCGGGCAAGCGGGACGGCAGTTGTGGATCTTAGGGTTGGCTTAAGGAAGGGATCGGGAGCGGTTAATGGTGGCGGCCCTGCCCCTGCGCTCCCGGCGGCCCCGATGCCCCCGGCCGCGCCGCCCCTCGCGCGGCCCGCGCCCGTCGAGCTGCACCCAGATCCGCACCTCGGTGCCGCCGAGCACGGAGGAGCCGATGCGGACGTCGCCGCCGGTCGACTCGGCGAGGCGGCGCACGATGTCGAGGCCGAGCCCGGTGGAGCCGTCGGTGCCCGAGCCCTTGCCGCGCGCCATCGCCGCCTCCGGGTCGAGGATGCCGGGCCCCGCGTCGGAGACGAGCACGATCACGGCGTCCTCGGCGCTGTGCACGTCGACCGCGAACGCCGTGCCCTCGGGCGTGTGCCGGAAGACGTTGCCGAGCAGCGCGTCGAGGGCGGCGACCAGATCGCCCCGCGCGACCGGGATCCGTACGGGCCGGTCGACCCCCGCGACCCGCACCTTGCGGCCCTCGTCCTCGGCGAGCGCCGACCAGAAGTCCATCCGCTCCCGGATCACCTCGGCGGCGTCGCAGCCCGCGCCGGGCCCGGCCGCGGCGGTGCGCGGTTTGGCGTCCCGCGCCGTACGGATGATGGTGTCGACCTCGCGCTCCAGTTGCGCGACGGCGACGCGGGTCTGCTCGGCGGCGGTGCCTTCCCCGAGCGAGGCGGCGTTGAGCCGGAGCACGGTGAGGGGTGTCCGCAGCCGGTGGGACAGGTCGGCCGCCAATTCCCTTTCGTTGGCGAGGAGTTGTACGACCTGGTCGGCCATGGAGTTGAAGGCGACCGCCGCGAGCCGCAGCTCCGTCGGGCCGTCCTCGGGCACCCGCGCGCCGAGGCGCCCCTCCCCCAGTTCGTGCGCGGCGCCCACGAGGCGCTGCGCGGGCTCCACCATCCGCACCCCGAGCCGGTCCGCGACCGCGACCGAGCCGATGATCAGCGCGATGCCGACGCCCGCGAGCACGATCCACGCGGTCGTCACCCCGTTGGTGACCTCGGCCTCGGGCACGTACACCTCGACGACCGCGATCTTCCCGGTGCTCACGGCGATCGGCTGGAGCCAGACCGAGCCGCCGGGCACGTCGGCGATCCGGGCGCGGCTGATGTGCAGCTTGTCCGCCGCGACGCGCTGCTCGCCGAGGCGGATGGCGGGTTTGCCGCCCGCCGCCGGCACGTACACCGAGATCCGGTCCTCGCCGCCGGTCTGCGCGGTGGCGAGGGCGCGGGCCAGCTCGTCGCGGTCGGTGGTGATCGAGAGGGTCGGCCCGAGGGCGGCGGCGGTCCGCTCGGCGTTGGAGAACGCCCGGTCCCGCGCCATCTCCTTGACGACGAGCCCCAGCGGCACGGCGAACGCCACCACCACCATGGTCGTCACCGCCAGGCACACCTTGACCAGCGCCCACCTCACGGCGCGGGCTCCCCGAGGGGCGGCTCCAGCTTCACGCCGACGCCCCGCAGCGTGTGCAGATAGCGCGGGCGCGCGGCCGTCTCCCCCAGCTTCCGCCGCAGCCACGACAGGTGTACGTCGATGGTCTGGTCGTCCCCGTAGCTCTGCTGCCACACCTCGGCGAGCAGCTCCTTGCGGGGGACGACGACGCCGGGCCGCCCGGCGAGGAAGGCGAGCAGGTCGAACTCGCGGCGCGTCAGGTCGAGCCGGGCGCCGTCGAGTTCGGCCTGGCGGCGCAGCGGGTCGATGGACAGGCCGCCGACCCGCAGGACTCGCGACGGCGGCTCGGCGTGCGCGCTGGAGCGGGCGCGGCGCAGCACGGCGGCCATCCGCGCGGACAGGTGCTCGGGCGAGAACGGCTTGGTGAGGTAGTCGTCGGCGCCGTCGTTGAGGAGCCGGACGATCTCGGCCTCGTCGTCCCGCGCCGTCGCGATGATCACGGGCACGTCGGTGATGCCCCGCAGCATCTTCAGCGCCTCGGCCCCGTCCAGATCGGGCAGGCCGAGATCGAGGATCACCACGTCGAACCGGAGATGGGCGACCTCGCGCAGCGCCTCCAGGGCCGTGCCGACACTGCGCACGGTGTGCGCGGCGTCGGTCAGGTGCCGGATGAGGGCGGAGCGCACGAACTGGTCGTCCTCGACCACGAGCACACTTGCCATGGCCCGCACCGTACGCCATACGGCTGATCCCGGTCCCCGGCCGGGTGACGGCGGGCCGCGTGGGACAGGTGCGCGGGCCGTGGTGCAGTATGGCCCGCGATGCGACCGATGCAACCGATGCGATCCACGCCTCCCGCGCCGCCCGGCCCGCCGGAGGCCCCGGGGACCCCGCGCGCCGTGCGCCGCGGTCTGGTGCACTCGGTGGCGTGGCTGTTCGCGACCGGGGCGGCGGTGACGCTGTCGTGGTGGGGTGTGCACACGGTGATGTCGGGCACGGCGTACGACCCGCCGCGGGCGCTGCCGGTGGTCGCCGCCGACGCGTCGGACTCGGCGCTGCCGGTCTCCTCCTCCACGCGCCGCGCGGTGCCGTCCCCGTCGGCGACGTCGGCGAGCCCGTCCGAGAAGCCCTCGGCGCACCCGTCCCGGACACCGTCGGCGTCGGCGTCCGGGGGCGGTGCGCCGCCCCCGCCCAGGACCGATTCCTCGGCGCCGCCGGACACCGCCTCGGCCGGGAACGTGAAGAGCTACGAGACCGCGGGCGGCCGTGCCGTGTTCGACCTCGGCAGGACGTCGGCGACGCTGGTCTCCGCGACGCCGAACAGCGGCTGGTCGGTGCAGGTGTGGACGCAGACGACGTGGATCCGCGTCGAGTTCACGTCGGGGAACCAGCGGGTGTCGGTGTTCTGCACGTGGCACGACCATCCCCCGTCCGTGGAGATCGGGACCTACTGAACGGCCCGGCGCCGACGTACTGAACGGGACCGGCGCCTAGTCGAAGACGGACGGCGGTGGCGCCGGTGACGCCTTCGCGGAGGCGTCCGTGACCGGCGCGGCGCCGCCCGCGAAGTCCCGCAGGGCGCGCCCGTGTTCGACCCGTCCGGCGTGCGGGTCGCCCGCCGCGCGCCGGTTGAGGTCCGCCACCGGCAGCGGCGCCCCGGACGCCACGAGGATCGCGTTGCCGAAGCGCCTGCCGCGCAGCACGGCCGGGTCGGCGATCAGGGCAAGTTCGGGGAAGACGGCGGCGGCGGTGGCGATCTGGGCGCGCAGGTACGCGAGCGGCGGCCCGTCGGCGGCATTGGCGACGTACGTGCCCATGGGCCGCAGCACGCGCCGCACCTCGTTCAGGAACTCGGTGGAGGTGAGGTGGGCCGGGGTGCGGGCCCCGCTGAACACGTCCGCGACCAGCACGTCGGCCCAGGCGTCCGGCAGCTTGGCGAGCGCCTCGCGCGCGTCCGCCGTACGGACCCGGATCCGCGCGCCGGGGTCCAACGGAAGGTGCTCGCGCACGAAGTGGACGAGTGGCCCGTCCCGCTCCACGATCTGCTGGGTGGAGCGCGGCCGGGTCGCGGCGACGTAGCGGGCCAGGGTGAAGGCGCCGCCGCCGAGGTGCACGGCCTGCACGGGACGGCCGGGCTCAGCGGCGAGGTCGAGGACGTGGCCGATGCGGCGCTGGTACTCGAAGGAGAGGTGCGCGGGGTCGGCGAGGTCGACGTGCGACTGCGGGGCGCCGTCCAGGAGCAGCGTCCAGCCGGACGGCCGGTCCCGGTCGGGCACCAGCTGGGCGAGCCCGCCGTCGACGTCGCGCACGACGGACTCGCGGGCGCCCCGGCCGCCCTTGGCGCTCTCCTTCGGGTTCGCCCTGGAGCCCGCCTTCGGACCCCCGTTCGCACTCCCCTTCGCGCCCTTGCGCCCCTGACCCCCGCGTGACCTCGCCATCCGGCCATTATCCGGGCCGGGCGGCGGAACGGCTCAGCGGCAGTTGTCCGCGGCCTCGATGAGCCGCGCCGCCTCGTCGAGCGCGGCACGCAGCGCCGCCGGATCGGTGACCAGGTCGCCCTCGCCCGCGCCCGCCGGGGCGGGCGGCAGCAGCCAGCCGGTGCCCTCCACCGGCGGTGCCAGCGACATTCCGCGCCCCACGGTCTGCGTACAGGCGCTGCCGGGCAGGTCCCAGCCGTCGGCGGTGCCGGGCGGGACGAGGAAGCCGAGGGTGTCGCCGCCGCCGTCGTGCAGGACCGGGCCGACCGGGTCGGCGCTGGCGCGGCGCAGGATGTCGACGGCCTCCAGGCCCTGCCGGGAGCCCACGGTCACCAGGTCGCAGGCGCCGGGCGGCTGCCCCTCGTGGTCCTCGGTCCTCGGCGCTGGCTGTGGCGTCGTGGGTTGTGAGGCGTCCAACACGTCGGCCCCTCCTCGCTTCTCGCGTACGTGGCACTGCTGCCCGTTGGGGTTTCGCCACATGGTTCAACGCCGGACCGCGTCAACGGCAACGGCGGCACGCCGCCGCAAAGGATGGCAGTTCATGGCAGATCATGGGTGAGATATCCGGTTTGTAGCCAAACGCTGTGTGTCGACACCGTCACAGCCGGTATCTTCGAGCCTCGCCGGACATGAGGGGTCACGGACCCGCGGGCGTCATCGGCGCCAGGAATCCCGACCCCTCCGGTGCCCGGCACGGTTCGCACGGGAGGACCCGCCCATGACGTCGTCTCCGTTGTCCCCGGACGCCCCGGCGCCGCGATCCCCGCGGCCGAACCTCGCCTTCCGGCGGCTGCGCGGCCGGCGTTCACCGGGCGAGTTCGCGGCCGCCGTGCGGCGCGCGGCCCGTGACATCGGCGAGTGCGTCAGTTGCGACGCCCGGTACATCGGCCGCGTCGAGTCCGGCGCCATCCGCTGCCCCAACTACGCGTACGAGCGGGTGTTCCTGCACATGTTCCCCGGCCGCACGCTCACGGATCTCGGGTTCGCGCCCCGCGCCTCGGTACGGGGCCGAAGCGCGCGGCCGGACTCCGAGGGCCCCGGCGAGCCGGGCAGACCCGAAGTTCCAGAGCACACGCACCACGAGGAGAGCGACGTGCGGCGTCGCGCATTCATGGCCGGCATGACCGGCTCGACGGCCACGGTCGCCGTCACCACCCTGTCCCCCTTCGGCGCCCAGGCCTTCGGCGCCCCCCACGCCGCCGTACCCGAGGACAGCCCCTTCGACCGGCCCCTCGACCGGCACTCCGCGCGCTCCGGCGCCCGCGCCGTGGAGGACGCGATCCTGCGGATCCGGCTCCACGACGACCGCTTCGGCGCCGACGGCCTCTACCGGCGGGCCGCCGAACCCCTGCGCACAGCGTTCGAACTGCTCGACGCGGGCACCGCCCAGCGCGACATCGCCGACCGGCTCCAGGCCGGGGCGGGCGAACTCGCCATCTCCGTCGGCTGGCTCGCCCACGACTCAGGACGCTTCGACGACGCGCGCTCCCACTACGCGGAAGCCCTGGCGACGGCGCGGATGACCGGGGACGAGGCGCTGGAGGCGCACGCCTTCTGCAACACCGCGTTCCTCGCCCGCGACGCCGGGCGCCCCCGCGAAGCCGTACGGGCCGCGCAGGCGGCGATGCGGGTGGCGGCGCCGCTCGGCTCACCGCGGCTGCTGTCGCTGCTCGCGCTGCGCGAGGCGGGCGGCTGGGCCGGGCTCGGCGACCGCTCCACCTGCGAACGGTCCCTGGCCCAGGCCCAGGCCCTCTTCGCCCGCGGCCCCTCCGACGCCGACCCCGAGTGGATGACCTTCTACGGCGAGGCCGAACTGGAGGGCCTCGAAGCCCAGTGCTGGTCCGCCCTCGGCTCCTGGCACCGCGCGGCCCAGCACGCGCGCCGCGCCGTCGCCCTCCAGGACCCGCACTTCACCCGCAACATCGCCCTCTACACCGCCGAACTCGCCGACGACCTCGCCCGCGCGGGCCGCCCCGACGAAGCGGCGTCCGCGGGGTCGCGGGCTCTGAGCCTGCTCCGGGACGTCCGGTCGTCGCGGATCGAGGGGATGCTCGGGGCGACGGCGCGCGTGCTTCTGCCTCATCGGCGGTCGGGCGGGGTCTCCGGGTTCCTGGAGGAGCACGCGATGTCCCGGCGGTGAGTGGACGGTGGAGCGGCCGCGGGTCACGTGGTGGCTGGTCGCGCAGTTCCCCGCGCCCCTGGAGGCTGCGGCTTCGCCGCGCCTCCCCCCTTGCGCGCCCCTGAAATGGCGCACGCAGTGCGCATTTCAGGGG